>NZ_JADYVV010000064.1:0-54233 GCF_020194035.1 Bradyrhizobium sp. BRP56 | reverse complement strand
GGCTGCATCGCTGGCGCTCCTTCGAATCAAAGCGCCAGTGAGAGAATCATACAACATGCTGCAGAGACGCCACTTCTTGCTGCACCGAGTCAATCTGTCGCGCCCCAAAACCGTGTAGACACGCTAGTGCGAAAGCAGGGACCCATAACCACCGATGTGAGTTGCTTGCATCAAGCTGGTGCCCCGGCCTTCGCAACAATTGACAGCGGTGGTTATGGGTCCCAGGTCGCGCTTCGCTTGCCCGGGACGACAACGCTTACTGATCTACGACTACGCGACCGCGTCGAAACACCAGGCCAGAATGCCCTTCTGCGCATGCAGGCGGTTTTCCGCCTCGTCGAACACCACGGATTGCGGCCCGTCGATCACCTCGTCGGTGACCTCCTCGCCGCGATGCGCGGGCAGGCAGTGCATGAACAGTGCGTCCGGCTTGGCGAGCGACATCAGCTTGGCATTGACCTGATAGGGCCGCAGCACGTTGTGGCGGTGCTCACCCTCCTTGTCGCCCATCGACACCCAGGTGTCGGTGACGACGCAGTCGGCGCCGCGCACGGCGGCTTCCGGATCGGTGCCGAGCATGATCGGCGCGCCGGTCGCCTTGATCCAGTCGCGCATCGGCTTTTTCGGCGAGAGCTCCGGCGGGGTCGCGACATTGAGCTGGAACTTGAATCGCTCGGCGGCATGTGCCCAGGAGGCCAGCACGTTGTTGTCGTCGCCGGTCCAGGCCACGGTCTTGCCCTCGATCGAGCCGCGGTTTTCCTCATAGGTCATGAGGTCGGCCATCACCTGGCAGGGGTGCGAGCGCCGGGTCAGGCCGTTGATGACGGGAACGGTGGCGTGAGCCGCGAGCTCGAGCAGCGCGTCATGATTGAGGATGCGGATCATGATCGCATCGACATAGCGCGACAACACGCGCGCGGTGTCAGCGATGGTCTCGCCGCGGCCGAGCTGCATCTCGGCGCCGGTCAGCATGATGGATTCGCCGCCGAGCTGGCGCATGCCGACGTCGAACGACACCCTTGTGCGGGTCGACGGGCGCTCGAAGATCATCGCCAGCGTCTTGCCTTCGAGCGGCTTCCTGCCCTTCTCATGCGCCTTCAGCTTCGCCTTCATGGCGGCTCCGGCGGACAGCATGTTGCGCAGCTCGCCGAGCGGCAGCTCGTTGATATCGAGGAAGTGACGGACCGGCTTGCTCATTATCCAGCCGCCTTCTTCGGCTGCGCCGCCGACAGCACAGAGCAGGCGCGCTCGAGCGCGGTGATCGACTGGTCGATCTCGGCCTCGGTCACGATCAGCGGCGCCAGGAACCGCACCACATTGTCGCCTGCGCCGACGGTGAGCAGCTTCTCGTTGCGCAGCGCTGCGATCAGGTCGCCCGACGGCACCACGGCCTTGACGCCGATCAACAGCCCCTCGCCGCGCACCTCCGACAGCACACCGGGATAGCGGTCGACGACGGAAGCGAGCTTCTGCTTGAGCAGCAGCGACATCTTCTGCACATACTCGAAGAAGCCGGGTTTCAGCATGACGTCGAGCACGGCATTGGCGGCGGCGACCGCGAGCGGATTGCCGCCGAAGGTCGAGCCGTGCGAGCCGGGCGCCATGCCGGCCGCAGCCTGGGCGGTCGCCAGCACCGCGCCGATCGGAAAACCGCCGCCGAGCGCCTTGGCCAGCGACATCACGTCCGGCGTGACGCCAGTGCGCTTGTAGGCGAACAGCTCGCCGGTGCGGCCCATGCCGGTCTGCACCTCGTCGAAGGCGAGTAGCAGGCCGTGCTCGTCGCAGAGCGCGCGCAGCGCCTTGAAGAACGCCTGCGGCGCCGAGCGCACGCCGCCCTCGCCCTGCACCGGCTCGATCAGGATGCCGGCGGTGTGCGGACCGATCGCCTTCTTCACCGCCTCGATGTCGCCATGCGGCACCTGGTCGAAGCCGTCCATCGGCGGGCCAAAGCCCTCGAGATATTTCGCCGAGCCGGTCGCCGCCAGCGTACCCAGCGTGCGGCCGTGGAAGGCGCCCTCGAAGGTGATGATGCGGTAGCGCTCGCCATGGCCCTTGGAGAAGTGATAGTGGCGGACCAGCTTGATCACGCCCTCCATCGCTTCCGCGCCGGAATTGCAGAAGAACACGAAGTCGGCAAAGCTCTGCTCGCACAGCCGTGCGGCAAGCACCTCGCCGTCCGGGCTCTTGAACAGGTTCGACATGTGCCAGAGCTTGGTCGCCTGTTCCTGCAGCGCCTTGACCAGATGCGGATGCGCGTGCCCGAGCGCGTTGACCGCGACGCCCGAGGTGAAATCGAGATAGCGGTCGCCGTTGGTTGCGATCAGCCAGGCGCCCTCGCCGCGCTCGAAGCCGAGATCGACCCTGGCGAAGACGGGGAGCAGATGCGACGTGGCAGCGTTGGTCATGGCGATCACTGACGGTTTTTAAGCCGACAATTGCCGCTGCGCCTTGACGCCAGCGCAGCAACGGCCAGCTTCGGAAAACAAAACGGCCGCCTTTGCGGGCGGCACGTGGCGGGCATTCTATGCTGCGGTCGGTAAGTGTCAATCGTCACGAAGTGGCCTTCCTGCAATGCGAAACGAGCGCAATCCGGAGCATTCCGGTGCGGTGGAAAAGCCTCATCGCGATGCTTAACTGTGTGGGAACATGTGGACGCACGGCCGCGGACTCTTGCGCCAGAGTCACGCCATATTGTAGCGTTTGGCCTGTCGGGTACGACATCTCGTGCGGCGGTACTGGACCCTCTAAGTAGCCTTTGTGTCTCGCGTAAACGTTCGGGCGCAACACCGTGCCCGGCGAGGGCTAAGGGATTCTGGCCGCAGGGATATTTGTCCAGATTGGCTCGCAGCGCCGCTCCAATGATTGGCCGGCGCTACGCGAAGGGAAGAATGCGATGACTGTATTGACCTGGTCCGACGATCGCGTCGAGCAGCTGAAGAAACTCTGGGAGTCCGGCCTGTCGGCCAGCCAGATCGCGGCGGAACTTGGCAATGTGACGCGAAACGCCGTGATCGGCAAAGTGCATCGGCTCGGCCTCTCCGGCCGCGCCAAGGCACCCTCCACGGCCGCGCCGCGGCAGCGCAAGGCTCGCCCGGCCCAGCACATGATGCGGGTGGCGCGTCCGGTCTCGCGCGGCAACACCGCGCTGGCGCATGCCTTCGAGGTCGAGATGGAGCCCGATCCGATCTCCTACGACAATGTGGTGCCGATGAGCCAGCGGCTGTCGCTGCTCGAGCTCAACGAGGCCACCTGTCACTGGCCGGTCGGCGATCCCTCGAGCCCGGAATTCTTCTTCTGCGGCGGCAAGGCGCTCGCCGGCCTGCCCTATTGCGCGCATCACTCGCGCGTCGCCTACCAGCCCGCCGCCGATCGCCGCCGGCCGTCGGCGAAACCGCAGATCAAGTGAGCACTCGGGAAAACGACGGAAGACCTGAAAAACAAATCCCCGCGAAAGCGGGGATTTTTTTTGTGGCCTCCACCGTCATTGCGAGGAGCGTTAGCGACGAAGCAATCCATCGTTCCGCGTTTGCGGTGAAATGGATTGCTTCGCTACGCTCGCAATGACGATGCTGGATGGGCCGGGGCTAAGCCAACGCCCATTACGGCTGCGGCTCGGCCTTGGCAAAGCGGTCGTCGAGCGCGTAGCCGGCGCCGCGCACGGTGCGGATCGGATCCTGCTCGCGGCCCGGATTGAGCAGCTTGCGCAGGCGGCCGATATGCACGTCGACGGTGCGCTCATCGATGTAGATGTCGCGACCCCAGACGCTGTCGAGCAGTTGCTCGCGGCTGAACACGCGGCCGGGATGCTCGAGGAAGAATTCGAGCAGGCGATACTCGGTCGGCCCGAGATCGATCGGACGGCCCGAGCGCGCCACGCGGCGCTTCTCGCGGTCGAGCTCGATGTCGCCGTAGGTCAACACGGTCGCAAGCCGCTCCGGGCTGGCGCGGCGCAACAGGCCCTTCACCCGCGCCAGCAGCTCCGGCACCGAGAACGGCTTGACGATGTAATCGTCCGCGCCGGTGGCAAGCCCGCGCACGCGCTCGCTTTCCTCGCCGCGCGCGGTCAGCATAATGATCGGAAGCTGCTTGGTCTCGGGCCGCGCCCGCAGGCGGCGGCACAGTTCGATGCCGGACAGGCCCGGCAGCATCCAGTCCAGCACCACGAGGTCGGGAACGCGCTCCTTCAGCCTTGTATCCGCATCGTCGCCGCGCCCCACCGTCTCGACATCGTAGCCTTCCGCATCGAGATTGTAGCGCAACAGCGTCGTCAGCGCTTCCTCGTCTTCGACTACCAGAATGCGTGCGCTCATCGGTCTAAGTTCTTTCTCTGTGGTGATCCGTTGCCCAGACGCAAACCGAAACGCTTACTTCCTCAAGCATAGTCCCCGCGGAAGCGAGTTGTCGCGAGGACCATCCAGTTTCACTCTTGCCGGTTCCGCGCTTGCCGATCATGCCTCAGTTGCCCGGCACCGTGGTGGCAAAAGTGGTCATGTCGCCCTTCGGGCGCTTGTCGGTGATCTGCTGGCCCTCGATCATGTAGAACACGGTCTCGGCGATATTGGTGGCGTGATCGCCGATCCGCTCGATGTTCTTGGCGCAGAACATCAGATGGATGCAGAACGAGATGTTGCGCGGATCTTCCATCATGTAGGTGAGCAGTTCGCGGAACAGCGAGGTGCAGATCGCATCGACCTCCTCGTCGCCCTTCCAGACGTTCATCGCCGCCGGCAGGTCGTGCGCGGCGTAGGCGTCGAGCACCGACTTGACCTGCGACAGTACGAGGTCGGTCATGTGCTCGAGGCCGCGGATCAACTTCAGCGGCTGGAAATCGCTCTCCAGCGCCGCGACGCGCTTGCCCATGTTCTTGGCGAGGTCGCCGATCCGCTCGAGATCGGTGGCGACGCGCATCGCGCTGACGATCTCACGCAGGTCGATCGCCATCGGCTGGCGGCGCGCGATCGTCAGCACCGCGCGCTCTTCGATGTTGCGCTGCAGATTGTCGATCTCGATGTCGGCGGCGACCACGCGCTTGCCGAGCGCGACGTCGCGACGGATCAGCGCGTCGACCGACTCGGTAATCATTCGTTCGACCAGGCCGCCCATCTCGGCGACCAGGCGGGTCAACTCCTGCAGGTCGCTGTCGAATGCCTTGGCGGTATGTTCAGAAGCCATCGCTTGTCTCCCTCAACCATGATCCCGGGGATCATGGCTTCGTGTCCTGAATTTTAGCATGACCTGATCGGAAAACCGGTTTCCACTTTTCCGGATCATGCGCCGGTCAACCGAACCGGCCGGTGATGTAGTCCTGGGTGCGCCGATCGCTCGGTGAGGTAAAGATCTTGTTGGTGTCGTCGAACTCGATCAGCTCGCCGAGATACATGAAGGCGGTCTTGTCGGAGACGCGCGCCGCCTGCTGCATGTTGTGGGTGACGATCGCGATCGTGTAGTCCTCGGAGAGCTCCTGGATCAGTTCCTCGACCTTGGCGGTCGAGATCGGGTCGAGCGCCGAGCACGGCTCGTCGAACAGGATCACCTCGGGGCGCACCGCCACGGTGCGCGCGATGCACAGGCGCTGCTGCTGGCCGCCGGAGAGCGACAGGCCGGAGGCGTTCAGCTTGTCCTTGACCTCGTTCCACAGCGCGCCGCCGCGCAGCGCCTTCTCGACCCGGTCGTCCATCTCGGACTTCGAGATCTTCTCGTAGAGGCGGATGCCGAAGGCGATGTTCTCGTAGATCGTCATCGGGAACGGCGTCGGCTTCTGGAACACCATGCCGACCCGCGCGCGCAGCAAGTTGAGGTCGAGCTTGGGGTCGAGAATGTTGGTCTGGTCCAGCATCAGCTGGCCGACCGCGCGTTGGCCCGGATACAGGTCGTACATCCGGTTGAAGATGCGCAGCAGGGTCGACTTGCCGCAGCCGGACGGGCCGATGAACGCCGTGACGCGGTTGGTGCCGAGCGTCAGGTTGATGTTCTTCAGCGCGTGGTGCTCGCCGTAATAGAAGTTGAGATTGCGCACCGTGACTTTCGGCGGCGCTTCCGGCAGCGGAACCTGCGGAATGTGGCCTGCGGCAGTCGTGGAGACGGAAAGCTCGGTCATTTTGCGGCCCTTTCGGCACCAAGGATACGCGCGCCGATATTCAACGCGAGCACGGTGAATGTGATGAGCAGCGCACCGCTCCACGCCAGCTCTTTCCAGTAGGCGTAGGGGCTCTGCACGAAGTTATTGATGGTCACCGGCAGGTTGGCCATCGTCTTGGTCAGATCCAGGCTGAAGAACTGGTTCGACAGCGCGGTGAACAGCAGCGGCGCGGTCTCGCCGGCGACGCGGGCGGTCGCCAGCAGCACGCCGGTGATCAGCCCCGATCGCGCCGCACGATAAGCGATCCGCTTGATCACCAGCGAACGCGGCAGGCCGAGCGCGGAGGCGGCCTCGCGCAGCGGATTGGGCACCAAGAGCAGCATGTCCTCGGTGGTGCGCAGCACGACCGGGATCACGATCACCGCGAGCGCAAGGCTGCCTGCGATCGCCGAGAAGCCGCGCATCGGCACCACCACCGCACCATAGATGAACAGGCCGATGATGATCGAGGGCGCGCTGAGCAGGATGTCGTTGATGAAGCGGATCACCGAGGTCAGCTTGTCGTGCTTGCCGTATTCGGCGAGGTAGGTGCCGGCGAACAGGCCAAGCGGCGCGCCGATGCCGACGCCGATCACGGTCATGATGACCGAGCCGACGATGGCGTTGAGCAGGCCGCCTTCGGTCGAGCCGGGCGGCGGCGTGTTCTGGGTGAACAGCTGCACGCTGAGGCCGGCAAGGCCGTTATAGAGCAGCGTGATCAGGATCAGCGCCAGCCAGGTGACGCCGAACAGCGCCGCGCCGACACAGAGTGCGCGGATGACGATGTCGCTGCGGCGGCGGGATTTGTAGATCGGGTTCATGGCGTTACTTCCCCGCCTTCTTTTCAAGCCGCATCAGCATCAGCCGCGCGCCGGCGAGCACAAAGAAGGTCAGCACGAACAGCAGCAGGCCGAGCAGGATCAGGCCGGACTGGTGCAGGCCGTCGCTCTCGGCGAATTCGCTGGCGATCGCCGCCGAGATCGTGGTGCCCGGCGCGAAGATCGACGACGAGATCCGGAACGAGTTGCCGATGATGAAGGTCACCGCCATGGTCTCGCCGAGGGCGCGGCCGAGCGCCAGCATGATGCCGCCGATCACGCCGACGCGGGTGTAGGGAATCACGACGCTGCGGACGACCTCCCAGGTGGTGCAGCCCATGCCGTAGGCGGCCTCTTTCAGCACCGGCGGCACGGTCTTGAACACGTCGACCGAGATCGCGGTGATGAAGGGCAGCACCATGATCGCAAGGATCAGCGCAGCGTTGAACAGGCTGAGATAGGACGGCGGGCCTGCGAACACCGCGCCCAGCACCGGGACGCCCTCGAAGATCCGGATCATGAAAGGCTGGAAGGTGTTGGCCAGGAACGGGCCGAGCACGAAGAAGCCCCACATGCCGTAGATGATCGAGGGGATGCCGGCGAGCAGCTCGATCGCGATGCCGATCGGGCGGCGCAGCATTTGCGGGCAGAGCTCGGTGAGGAACACGGCGATGCCGATGCCGACCGGAATGGCGATCAGCATCGCGATGACCGAGGTGATCAGCGTGCCGTAGATCGGGCCGAGCGCGCCGAGCACCGGCGGATCGGCCGAGGGCGCCCAGCGCTGCGTCCAGAGGAAGGCGAAGCCGTATTCCTTCATCGCCGGCCAGGCGCCGACGATCAGCGACAGGATGATGCCGCCGAGGATCAACAGAACCGAAATCGCCGAGATGCGGGTGATCCAATAGAAAGTGAGGTCACCGAGCTTGAAGGCGCTGAGGGCCTTGGCGCGATCGTAAGGTCCCGCGGCTTCCATCACATCGCTCTGAACAGCCATGTCTGCCACGCCAATCCCCTCTTTAGTATGCAAAAGCCACGCAAGCCGCTACGCCCCGAAGCGATCTTCACTGACGCATTTGGCCGGGCGTCGTCGTTCCAGCCACGCCCCTTGAGGCGCGAACCCCGGCCTCGATCCCGCGCTTGTTGCCGCGGTGATGGAGACCGGGTCTTGGTCGCTCAACCTGCGCCGCGATCGAGTCGGCACAGGTCCTGTCGCAGCGTCGGACTTAGCTCTTGATGTCCGACGACCAGGTCTTCTCGATCAGCTTGACGACCGAGTCCGGCATCGGGATGTAGTCGAGCTCTTCGGCCGCCTTGTCGCCCTTCTCGAAGGCGTACTTGAAGAACTTGAGCGCTTCCTGCGAGGCCGCCTTGTCGGTCGAGTCCTTGTGCATCAGGATGAAGGTCGCCGCGGTGATCGGCCAGGAGGCTTCGCCCGGCTGGTCGGTCAGGATCACGTAGTAGCCGGGAGCCTTGGCCCAGTCGGCATTCGAGGCGGCAGCCTGGAAGGCAGCCATCGTCGGCTGCACGGTCTTGCCGGCCTTGTTGACCAGCCCGGTGTAGGTCAGCTTGTTCTGCTTGGCGTAGGCATACTCGACATAGCCGATCGCGTTCTTGGTCTGGCCGATGTTGCCGGCAACGCCTTCGTTGCCCTTGGCGCCGACGCCGACCGGCCATTCGACCGCGGTGCCGGAACCGACCTTGGACTTCCAGTCGGCGTTCGACTTGGAGAGATAGTCGGTGAAGTTGAAGGTGGTGCCCGAACCGTCCGAACGGCGCACGACGGTGATGGCATCGCCCGGCAGGGTCAGCTTCGGATTGAGCTTGGCGATCGCCGCGTCATTCCACTTGGTGATCTTGCCGAGATAGATGTCGCCGAGCACTTCGCCCGACAGGATCAGGTCGCCCGGCTTGATGCCTTCGAGGTTCACGACCGGGACGATCGCGCCCATCACCATCGGCCACTGGACGAGGCCGTCCTTCTCGAGCTGCTCGTGCTTGAGCGGCGCGTCGGTGGCGCCGAAGGTCACGGTCTTGGCCTGGATCTGCTTGATGCCGGCGCCGGAGCCGATCGACTGGTAGTTCAGACCGTTGCCGGTCTCCTTTTTGTAGGCGTCAGCCCACTTCGAATAGATCGGGAACGGAAACGTCGCGCCCGCGCCGGTAATATCGGCAGCGAAGGCCGACGTCGAAGCGGCGATCATGCCGGCTGCGACGATTGCTTTGATGAAATTCATGGGTGGTCTCCATCCTGTGAGCGAAGCGCCGAATGCGCCCGATCGCGCTCACGCCGGTCCATCTAGGAGCGGTCGGTGCTGCTTTTACGAAGGTTGGATGACAGTTGGATGACAACGCTAAGCTTCTGAAAACGCTTAGCTTTGGGTTGGTAACGGGGTCTTCGGCCGGGGAAAACAGGCGGTAAAAGTGGCGCCGTTCTTCGGCACGCTCTCGATCAAAAGACGCCCGCGATGACGGTTAAGAATATGTTTCACCAGCGATAATCCGAGGCCCGTTCCGCCCTGGTTGCGGCTGTCGCCGACGTCGACCCGGTAGAAGCGCTCGGTCAGCCGTGGCAGGTGCTCCGGCGCGATGCCGGGGCCGAAATCCCGTACCATGACACGGATTTCGGGGGTCCCCTCGCCCGATGCGCCCGAAACGGCCTGATTCAGCGACACTATGACGCGGCCCCCGGAGGCGCCGTATTTGAGGGCATTCTCGATCAGGTTCTCGAACAGGCGGAGCAGTTCCTCGCGATCGCCGGCGATCATGACCGGGGCCTGAGGCAGGTCGACCTCAATCTCGACCTGGCGCTCGCTGGCCAGCGCCTCGAGCCCGTCGGCGACCTGGCGGATGATCGGCACGATATCGATCGAGGCCTCGGGCCGCACATGGGCCGACAGCTCGACCCGTGACAGCGACAGCAAATCGTCGATCAGCCGCGCCATGCGGGTCGCCTGGGTGTGCATGATGCCGAGGAAGCGCTCGCGCGCCCGCGCGTCCTCACGCGCCGGCCCCTGCAGCGTGTCGATGAAGCCGGACAGCGCGGCGAGCGGCGTGCGCAGCTCGTGGCTGGCATTGGCGACGAAGTCGGCGCGCATCTCCTCGACCCGGCGCAGCGGCGTCAGGTCGTGGAAGGTCATCAGCATGCACTTCTCGGTGCCGCCGAACTGGGTCGGCACCGGCACCGGCGTGATCACCAGTTCCATCCAGCGATCGACCGGAACGTGGTCGGTGTAGGTGGCGCGGCGCGGCTCGGTGGTCGCGATAGCCTCGCGCAGCGCGGTGATGATCTCCGGCGAGCGCAAGGCAAATTGCGCCAGTTCGTTCTTGCGCAGCGCGGGCGCGAGCTGCGCCGCGGCGGCGTTGAGATGGATGACGCGGCCGGCGCGATCGAGCAGCACGGCCGGATCCGGCATGCCGGCGACGACCGCGCTGACGGTGGCGGCCTCGACCGGATTGACGCCGCGGACATCCTCGCGCGAGGTTCCGGCATCATGCAGCCGCCATGGCACCAGCGCCGCGGCCGCGATGCAGACGAACACGGCGCAGGCGCGCACCAGCGACAATTCGCCAAGCGCGACCACCACGCTCAAGGCCAGCGCTGCGGCAAGCAGGATCAGCGCAGAGTGGCGCAACCGGTCGGGCCAGGGCGAGAAGATGGAGGAATGCGAATCGTCAATTGCCATCGCGGCGGCTTTCATCCCGTCGGTTCATGTCTCGCCCAGGCGCGGTCATAGCGACCTTCCCTCGGGAGGCATCGGGCCGCTTCATCAGACCCCGGAATCACCGCGCTTGCGAACCAGAACCGCCTCATGGTGCGGCTCGGCGCGGGGACCCGAATCAGCCTGCGGCAGCCGTTTGAGTCGGGCGCCGACGATAACCTCCCGAAACGTCAGCAAGATTACAGATATGACGAAGGGCGCAATATAGTAGAGGAGCCGGAACAGCAGCATACCGCCGAGCAGGTCCTCGCGGTCCATCTGCCAGAGGCCGACCAGCATGGCGGCGTCGAACACCCCGAGGCCGCCGGGGGAGTGGCTGGCGAAGCCGAGCAGGGTCGCCGACACGAAGATGACCGCGACCACGACGAAGCCGAGATTTGGCTCGTCCGGCACCAGCACGTACATCGCCAGCGCGCAGAAGCCGAGATCGAGGATGCCGATCGCGATCTGCAGCAGCGTCAGCGGGCCGCCCGGCAGCGTCACCGTCCAGGGGCCGCGGCCGACCACCCGCGGCTGGGTCCAGACCCAGACCACATAGGCGACCAGCGCGGTGATGATCGCGAATGCCAGCGCCCGGTTGAGCCAGGGCGGCAGCTGGTCGATGTTGGCGGCCGCCTCCGGATGATAGGCGATGCCGAGCCCGAGCACCGCGGCATTGCCGAGCCAGAAGGTGAGCCCGGCGAGAAAGCAGATCTTGGCGACGTCAATCGCGTTCAACCCCCACGCCGAATAGATCCGGTAGCGCACCGCGCCGCCGGTGAACACGCTGGCGCCGACATTGTGGCCGATCGAATAGGAGGTGAAGGCGGCGAGCGCGTTGATGCGATAGGGCACATGGGCGTGGCCGATCGCGCGCACCGCGAACAGATCGTAGAAGGTCAACGTGAAGTAGCCCGCCGCGACGAACAGTCCCGCCAGGGCAATCTGCCGCGGCTCGGTGCTCTTGATGGCCTCGAGCACCTCGTTGGTGTCGATGCCGCGCAGCATGTGATACAGGACGTAGCAGGCGATGCCGATGACGGCGATGCTGATGACAACACCCAGCCGATGCAGGATTTGCTTCTGGCGCAGAAACGCCATCGCCCTGCGTATTGCTTCCAGCATCTAGACCTCGAATTGCGATCCCGCGACGACGGCTCCCGGGCGAACTCCGCCGGCGCTTCGCTGTGCCCTGGCCCGTGTAGCGCGTTTTAAACCGGAGTGGAATTCGTCAAAAGACAATAAAACGCGCATCTTCAAGATATTACGGATGATTCATGACAGCGGATGCACAAATATGCGCGTTTCCCGCCGCCTTCGACAAGACTTGACATGCGCGTGCGGCAGTTAGCCCGCCGAACGGTCCGCAAGGCCATCCGGAAAACTACGGTGAACTACCGGCACGGCCGAATAGAGAATGATCTTCCGGTACCCGCCGGGAGGCGCTCCGCCGATGATCAATCCCGCGCGGCCGCGACCGCGGCGACGATCTCGGCGGCATCGGGAAAATGTCCCTTGGCGCGCCTGGCGACAACCTCGTCGCCAAGCTTGACCTCGAAGATGCCGCCCTTGCCAGGGATCAGCGTCGCATCGACGCCAAGGCGCTCGCGCAACAGCGCCGCGGCTTCTTTTGCACGCTTCTCATAGCCGCACGGCCGGCAATAGGTGATCGAGACATTCCTCATGTCACGCCCTCCGTGCCCTCATGCGGCGTCGCGCTGCGCGGAGGCAGCCTCGACGCCGGCGATCCAGCCGGCCACAGAACGGCCGATCGCCTCCGGATGATCCTCCTGCAGATAGTGCGCGCCCGCGCCGAGTTGAATGACCGCGCAATGCTTGAGCGTCTTGGCGAATTCGGCGGCAAAGGCCGGTGACACCAGCGCCCCGGGCGACCCCGCAAACAGCAGCTTCGGATAGGTCGATGCCGCGAGCGCCGCATGCGCCACCGTGAGCGCCTCCGCGACATCGGCCGGCTCGCCCGCGATCGGCAGATCGCGCGGCAGCATCAGGGTCGGCTTGCGGCTCTCGCGCGTCGCAAACGGCGCGCGGTAGGCGGCCATCTCCTCGTCGCTGAGCGTGCGCAGGATCGAGCCGGGCAGCACGCGTTCGACAAACGCATTGTTGTCGAGGATCATCGCTTCGCCCTCGTCCGGCGTGCGGAATTTCCGGAACGTCTCCCGCGCGGCGTCGTGCTGGTGGAAGTCCGACCAATCGCGCATCGGGCGGATGAACTCCATGAAGGCGAGCCCGCGCACCAGTTGCGGACGGCGTGCCGCGAGGTGGAAGGCGAGCGCCGTGCCCCAATCCTGGGCGACGAGATAGGCCGAGGCGATGCCGAGCTCGTCGATCAGCGCGTCGAGATAGTCCGCCTGGTCGAAGAAGCGATAGCCGATGTCGGGCTTGCCGGACTGGCCGTAGCCGATCAGGTCGGGCGCGATGCAGTGCCCGACGGGGGCGACCAGCGGCATGATGTTACGCCAGATGTAGGATGACGTCGGATTGCCGTGCAGGAACAGCACGTGCGGCGCGTCGCTGCGGCCGGTCTCGCGATAGGCCATCGTAGACCCAAGCACGGCGCGATGATGCAGGCTGATATCGGCGGATATGGTCATGGCAACTCCTTGAACACGGTTTGGAATGCGATCGTCTTGAAACGCGTCAGCGCAGCTTCGCTGCGTTCGACCTTCATGCGCAGCATCGCGCCCTGCCAGGATGCGAGCAGGAAATCGGCCAGCTGATCGGGATCGAAGTCGGAGGCGATCTCGCCGGTGGCCTGAGCCTCGGCGATGCAGGCCGCAAACGGCGCGCGCCATTCCCGGAAGATGTCGTCGAGCTGCTCGCGCAGCATCTCGCTCGAGCCCGACGCCTCGAGGCTGAAATCGCCGATCAGGCAGCCGCGGGTGAAGCCGTCATGCGCGAGCTTGCCGGTGATCAGATCGAGATAGCTTCTCAGCCTTTCGCGCGGCGTCAGCGTCGTGTCGCCCAGCGCTTCGGCGACGAGGCCGCGGACATAGAGGAAGTAGCGGTCGAGCACCTCGGACGCGAACAGCTCCTTGGAGCGGAAATGGTTGGTGAAGGAGCCCTGCGGCGCGCCGGCGGCGGCGGTGACGTCGCGCACGCTGGTGCCGTGATAGCCGGTCCGGAACATTTCCGTCAGGCCGGCGTCGAGGATGGCATCGCGGAGAGAGGGTTTTGGCATGGCTGCAATTTAATACGTACGTACGTATTAATGTCAAGCACTAAAATCAATGCGACTCACCCTTGCGCTCGGCGACGCCGCTCAGGCCTGCCGGATCAAGAGGTTGAGGTCAGCTCGCGGGCTTGCTGCGCGAAACCACCCAGTCGCGCAGCCAGGAGCCGATCGCGCAGCCGACGAGATAGAGCGCGAACATGACCAAGAAGAGATCGAGCCAGTAGCCGAACCGGCCGGGCACGATCCGCGCGAACGACGTCGCCACCAGCGCGGCGGCGAGCAGCGCCAGCCAGCGCATCCAGACCTTCGAGACGCCCTGCGCCCGATGCACCACCGCGATCCAGCCCATGCAAAAGCCGAGCAGCGCCGCGCCGAGCAGCCAACCCCAGAAGAATGTCGCGAGCACGGTCATCGCTACTTCACCACGAATTCGATGCGGCGGTTCTGCGCCTTGCCGTCTTCACTCTCGTTGCCGGCCAGCGGCTGCGTGCTGCCATAGCCGATCGGCGTGAAGCGGCTGGCAGGCAGCCCGGCGCGCACGAGGTAATCCACCACGGCCTGCGCGCGGCGCTCCGACAGCGCCTGGTTGGCCGCCTCCTCGCCGTCGCTGTCGGTATGGCCGGCGATCTCGATCGTCGCATTGGGGCAGCGCAACGCGGTCTCGATCAGGCGGTCGAGCAGGCCGGCGGAATCCGGCACGATGTCGGCCTTGCCGGACTCGAAGCGGATCTTGCCCTTCGAGAGAATTTCGGAAAACAGCTGCTGGCACACCGTGGGATCGACGGGGGCCGCCGCCGGCTTGACCGTGACCTCGGCCTTGTACTGCCAGCCCTGCGGAAAATCCTTGCCGAGCCCGTCGCGGATCTGGCCGGCGGCGGCATCGTAGAGCGCATCGCCCGACAGCTTCACCTCGCGGTCCGATACCACCAGCGTTCCGGTCGATAGCCGCGACAGCGCGCCGAGCGCGGGCACCACCGCTGCCGCGAAACCCGACGGCGCGCCGATGCTGGCCTTGAGATTGTCGACCACCTTCTCGCTGAAGAACTTGCGACCGGCGGCGGCGACCAGCGCGGCGTGCACGTTGTTGTCGGGCACGTAGCCGGTCAGCGTCAGCGTCACCGCGACCGGGTCCTTGTAGGCCTGGAACACGTAGGGCGGCGCCTTGATGTCGTTGGCGGCGATCGAATAGCCTTCCGGCAGGTTCTTCAGCGCCGCGGCGACCGCTTCGCGTCCGCCGAGCTCGCGCGCCATCCCGGCGAGGGCAACCTTGCTGTCGGTGAGCGTGATCTTGCCTTCCTTCAGCTTGCCGATCTGGTCGAGCAACAGCAGCGCCGCCGCGTCGAACCGCAACGGCGCGCCGCGGGCGAGCACCATCTGATCCACCACCTCGACACCGCCGAGACTGGCCTTCGCGGCCTCGGTCAACTTGCCCTTGCTCGACGGCAGCGGCGCATTGCCACTGAGCGTGACCCGCACCACGTCGCGTTCGGCGGACCAGACAAAGGGCTTGGCTTCGGGAACAAGGCGGGTCTCGTCGTTCACCAGCCGCACGCCGGGCACAGCTTCGACCGACGCCACCGCGCTGAGGCGGCCGTCTTCGGAGAAGGCGTTGGCCGCGAACGTCACGTCGCGTCCGTCGACGCTGATGCGGCGCTTGTCGAGGACAGTGTCTTTCAGTGCGGTATTAGAGCGCGCGGCAAGGTCCGCTTCGACCGTTGTGGTGCTGGTCCAGGCCGCAATACCCCAAAGCACGACCAGTGGAATCACCCCCGGCCACCATTTGCTACTCCACTTGAAAAGTCCGTGCATTCAGCGTCCTGCGGGGTCGGGAACCAGAGAGAAAACAAACCCTTGGCTGACTGTCAAACCCCAAATGACACCCATGGCGGGGGCGCCATGTCGGATCGGGATAACAGTTTCTTCAGTGGTCTTTCGCTAAGTTTGCCGCGGAATGCAAATCGGCCGGCCCGCGCCCTCATGAAACAACTCCGCAACACCGTGATCCGTGCCGGCATGGAGGCGTTGTATTTCTCGGGTGCGCATATCCTGCTGCGGCCGATCTTCGCCGGCGTCGGCGCCATCTTCATGCTGCATCACGTCCGCCCGCGGCGCGGCGATGCGTTCCAGCCGAACCATCATCTCGAGGTCACGCCGGACTTCCTGCGCGCGATGCTGACGCATCTGCGCGCGCTCGACGTCGACGTGATCAGCATCGACGAGGCGCATCGCCGTCTCAGCGAACGGAATTTTGCGCGACGCTTCGCCTGCTTTACCTTCGACGACGGCTATCGCGACAACCGCGATTTCGCGCTGCCGGTGATGCGCGAGTTCGGCGCCCCGTTCACGGTCTATGTCGCGAGCGATTTCGCCGAGGGCTGCGGCAGATTGTGGTGGATCGCGCTGGAGCGGGTGATCGCGGCGGCGTCCGCGATCGAGGTGCCGATCGACGGCACCATGACGCGGATCGACACCGCGACACCGCAGGCCAAGCGCACTGCTTTCGGCCGCATGCACGACTGGCTGCGTTCCCTGCCCGGCGAGCAGGAGATGCAGGCCGAGATCTCCGCGCTGTGCGCCCGTCACGGCGTCGACGAGACCGGCATCGCGCGCGAGCTCTGCATGTCCTGGGACGAGTTGCGCGGCTTTGCCGACGACCCGCTGGTGACGATCGGCGCGCACACCATTACCCATTGCAATCTCGCCAGGCAGAGCGAGACCATCGCATCGTTCGAGCTCGCGACCAGCCGGGCGCGGATCGAGGATGCGCTGCAGCGGCCGGCATTGCATCTCGCCTATCCCTATGGCGACCGGATCGCCGCCGGGCGGCGTGAATTCGCCCTCGCCCGGTCGATCGGCTTCCGGACCGCGGTGACGACGCGGCCGGGCATGCTGTTTGCCGAAAGCGCCGACCATCTGACCGCCCTGCAGCGGGTCTCGCTGAACGGCAATTACCAGGACGCGCGCCTGCTGCCGGTGCTGACATCAGGCGCAGCCACCGCGGTGTGGAACGGCTTTCGCCGCATCGACGCGGCGTAACGCGTTTCCCGTTTCCATCCCGACTCGACGCAACCCAATTTCGGTCTGACTTCCCCTTCCCCCTGAAAGGGGGAAGGTCGGGATGGGGGTCAGCCACAAGCGACGGTGTCTGGGGAGAGAGCAGATCCCCACCCGCTTTGCTCTGTCGAGCAAAGCGACCTCCCCTTTTCAAGGAGAGGTACCGATCCCTTCCCTCTCCTTGACTCGATCCCCGGCCGCGCCCAGAACCACTGGCAACGCAATGGAGGAGCGCATGTTCAAGGATCTGTTCTCGCTGAAGGGCCGCGTCGCACTGGTGACCGGGGGATCGCGCGGCATCGGCAAGATGATCGCGGCCGGCTTCCTCGCGCAGGGTGCCGCCAGGGTCTACATCACCGCGCGCAAGGCAGGTCCCTGCGAGGCGACCGCCCAGGAGCTGTCTGCCGCCTATGACGGCGAATGCATCGCGCTGCCGATCGACATCTCGACCGTCGAGGGCTGCGAAAAGCTCGCGGGCGAGATCGTCAAGCGCGAGCCGAAGCTCGACATCCTCGTCAACAATGCCGGCGCGGCCTGGGGCGCGGATTTCGACGAATTCCCGGAGAGCGGCTGGGATAAGGTGATGAACCTCAACGTCAAGTCGATCTTCTTCCTGACCAAGGCGCTGGCCAAGCCGCTGCGCGCGGCGGCGACGCACGACAGGCCGGGCAAGGTGATCAACATCGCCTCGATCGACGGCATCTTCGTCAACCCGATGGAGACCTATTCCTATGCCGCGAGCAAGGCCGCGGTGATCCATCTGACGCGCCGCATGGCGACCCGCCTGATCAAGGACAACATCAACGTCACCGCGATCGCGCCCGGCGCCTTCAAGTCGGACATGAACCGCGCCGCGCGCGACCACGCCGACGAGGTCGCCAAGCGCGTGCCGGCGAAGCGCGTCGGTACCGACGAGGATATGGCGGGCACCGCGATCTATCTCGCTTCGCGCGCCGGCGACTATGTCGTGGGCAACACCATCGCGGTCGACGGCGGCGTGGTCTACGCGACCGCGGGGCTGGAGATCGCGGGGTAAGCGACCGCGCCTCTCACGCCCATCAGAGCATCACTGGTAATACACAAAGGGCGCCTCGCCCGCAGCGGGGCGCCCTTTCTGACGCCCCTGGCTAGCTCCATCCGAAGCACGCCGCCACACTCACACACGCGATGATGTGAACTTCTGTTTCACATCACTAACGCGGGACATCACAGGGGGCTCCGTCAAAACGGACGCGCGCAGCATGGATATCCGAATAGCGACGGTCGGCCCAATCGATCAGGCTCGCCATCGGGTCCAGCAGGGATTGGCCTAGCGGGGAAAGGCAATATTCAACGCTCGGCGGCTTGGTCGGAAAGACATGGCGGATGATCAGTCCGTCGCGCTCCAAATCGCGCAGGGTCTGTGTGAGCATGCGCTTCGAGATGTCGCGGATTGCACGGTTAAGCTCGCTGAAGCGCTGCGGTCGCGCCGCGAGCGTCATGATCATGAGCATGCTCCACTTGTCGCCAATGCGGTCGAGCACGTCGCGCACCGGGCAGCATATGGGTTCTACTGACTGGGCGTCGTCCGATTGATATCGGCTGAATCGCTCGATCACGCTCAATGCGGTGCTCATGCCGGTCCCCTTTTTCTCTCCTGGTTACAAAAAACTGCCTCCTTACGGTGCAGGTCAGAGGTCTCTATTTGAGACCTACCCTAGAATATAGGCCATTTGGCACCCGGAGAATACGCATGTTTCTAGTCACTGGAGTTACAGGAAAAGTCGGCGGCGCAACGGCCAGGCATCTGTTGGCGCAAGGTAAGAAAGTACGCGCGCTGGTTCGCGACCGCGCGAAGGCGGCAAGCTGGGCGGACCAGGGCGTGGAACTGGTGGACGGCGACTGGAACGACACGGCCGCCATCGAGCGGGCGCTCAAGGGCGTTGACGGCGCGTTTGTGATGTTGCCAGCCGTCTGGGCCCCCTCGCCGGACTTCAAGGAAGCCAGGGGCGTCATCGCGAACTATGTCGAGGCGCTGACCAAGGCCGCGCCGCCGCGGGTCGTCGGGCTCTCGTCGATGGGAGCGAACAGAACCAGCGGGCTGGGGATGATCACGGCCCTGTCGTTGCTGGAGCAAGGCTTTCGCAAACTGACATCGCCGGCCGCCTTCGTGCGCGCCGGCGGATTTTTCGAGAACTTCCTTTACGGCCTTCACGTCGCCCAGGGCGGCACGCTCCCTGTCTACTACAACCCGACCAACCGGAAATCGACCATGGTCGCGACGAACGACATCGGTGCCGAGGTGGCGACGCTGCTGACCGGGCCGCCATGGTCGGGGCATCGCGTCATCGAACTTGGTTCGATGGTCAGCGCGGATGAAGTCGCAGCGCAACTGGGCGATGTCATGCAGCGCGAAGTCACGGCCTTCGCTGTCCCGCGGGCCGAGTGGCCGGCAGCATTCGAGCAGTTCGGCATCCCGAAGGGCCAAACCGGACCGGCTGAAGCGATGTTCGACGCCGTCAACGCGGGTTGGATGGACCTCGGCGTAGCGGGCACGGAGCGCGTCGCCGGCACAACGCTTCCCAGCGATGTCTTCGCGGCAGCCCGGAAGGCCGCCACGGCTTAGGTCCGCGGATCAGCGATGAGATGCGACTTTCGGACTTGTTCCAGAAATTCGCATCTCCTTCGGAATGAATGCGTCGCGGCCGACCGTCTCTCCGCGGCGCCCTAATCAGAAAAGGACCGACAAATGTCAAAGATTTCCTGGCGCGAAGTCCCGGCCTTGGCGCTTGCAGCTTTCTTCGTCGTGGGATCGCTCAGCAACATCTTCGCCCCTGGGTCTATCTACGAAGAATATCTGCGGTGGGGATACCCGTACTGGTTCCATTTCGTAACCGGATCGCTGGAACTCACGACCGCCGTTCTGCTGGCGCGGGCACGGACGCGGCTGTGGGGCTCGGCGCTCGGCTGCACCGTGATGTTGGCAGCGCTCGCGACCGTCACATTCCACGGCGAATACGGGCACGGCGTGGCGCCGCTTGTCGTGGCAACACTATCAATAGTCGTCGGCTGGATTGCCTGGCCGAAGCGGCTCCCCAGTTCGGCATGACTGTCGCCACTGTTGGAGCGACGTGATCTCCGCGCAAACACGTCGCGATTGTCAGGCCGGGAAGCGCTGGCATTTCATCGCGCGTGAGCGAACGCACGTCTCAAAAAAGAAAAGGGGCAAGCCAGGACCTTCTCGGCTTACCCCTTTTCGGCCCCTCCGGGAGGAGAGGAACTGCTAGGTCATGATGCGATCTTGCATCATGACCTAATTTTGCTTGAGCATGATCTCTTCGGAAAACCGCTTCACACTTTTCCGGATCATGCTCGCGCCGATCAGCTCTCGATCCTCACATATTCGAAGTCGCCCGGCTTGTTGTCGATGCCGACCTTGGGCGGCGAGATCCAGGAGGCGAACTGGCCGGGTTCGGTCACCGGCTTCATCAGCGAGGCGATGAAGTCGCCGTCAGCGGCCGACGGCAGCCAGTCGTTCTTGCGCTTGGCCCAGGTGGCGTCGTCGATCAAGAGGCCATCGGGCGTCGCATGGACGTCCTTGAACTCGCCGATCTGGCGGTGGAAGGCGGTGTTCGGTACCTGGAGCTTGTAGTCGATGCCTGATGTCGAGATCACCTTGTTCCAGCGCAGCATGCCCTTGACGCAATCCTGCGTGTAGTCGTCGCGCAGCCGCATATTGAGCGCGGTCAGCGCCGGCTCGTCGACCATCTTGATCTGGCCGTCCACCATCTTCATGACCGGATAGGTCGAGCTCTTGAGCTGGTGGTCGTCGTCGATCGTGGTCTCCTTGTAGCGGCCCTTGATGCCGGCGTTGAAGGCATTGGCCGCGTTGGTCGACACTTCCGAGCCGAACAAATCGAGCGACAGCGAATAGTGCAGGTTCAGCTTCTTCTGGATGGTCGGCAGGTCGATCACGCCAAGCGCGCGGATCTTGGCGATGTCGTTCGGATCGGTGATGCCGGCTTCCTTCATCGCATCGCAGGTGCGCTGCACGACGCGGGTGATGCCGGTCTCGCCGACGAACATGTGGTGGGCTTCCTCGGTCAGCATGAAGCGGCAGGTGCGCGACAGCGGATCGAAGCCCGACTGCGCCAGCGAGTGCAGCTGCATCTTGCCGTCGCGGTCGGTGAAGTAGGTGAACATGAAGAACGACAGCCAATCCGGCGTCGCTTCGTTGAAGGCGCCGAGCATGCGCGGAGAATCCGCGTCGCCCGAGCGGCGGCGCAACAAATCATCCGCCTCCTCGCGGCCGTCGCGGCCGAAATACTTCTGCAGCAGATAAACCATCGCCCAGAGATGGCGGCCTTCCTCGACATTGACCTGGAACAGGTTGCGCATGTCGTAGAGCGACGGCGCGGTCTTGCCGAGATGGCGCTGCTGCTCGACCGAGGCTGGCTCGGTGTCGCCCTGGATCACGATCAGGCGGCGCAGCATGGCGCGATGCTCGCCGGGGACTTCCTGCCAGGCCGGCTTGCCATAGTCCTCGCCGAACGGAATGACGCGGTTCTCTTCCTGCGGCGCGAGCAAGATGCCCCAGCGATATTCGGGCATCCGCACATAGTCGAACTTGGCCCAGCCGCGCGGATCGACCGAATAGGCGGTGCGTAGATAGACCAGCGATTCCTGGAAGCCGTCCGGCCCCATGTCGCTCCACCAGTCCATGTAGCCGGGGTGCCAGCCTTCCAGCGCCTTGAGCACCTGGCGGTCCTCGGCGAGATTCACATTGTTCGGAATCTTGGTCGAGTAATCGACGTTCATAATGTTCATGTTCATGGCAGCCTCCTTTTCATCCTGGCTCGCATCTTGCTCCGCCGTCATCCTGAGGAGCGCGTAGCGCGTCTCGAAGGATGCTTGTCTGGCGGTCTTGCCTCCAATCATCCTTCGAGGCTCGCCCGGCGGCGCAACTGCGCCGCAAGGCTCGCACCTCAGGATGACGGCGAAAATTCCTAAACCCTCGTCATGTCGAATTGCGCCTTCTGGCCGGTGCCGTAGCGGCGCAGTGCGCCGTCCTCACCGACCGCGTTCGGCCGCTGGAAGATCCAGTTCTGCCACGCCGAGAGGCGCGAGAAGATCTTCGATTCCATGGTCTCCGGGCCGACGAAGCGCAGATTGGCTTCCATGCCGGTGAGACCGTCGGGCGAGAACGAGGTGCGTTCCTCGAAGAACACGCGGACCTCGTCGTCCCAGTCGATGTCGTCGAGCGCGAAGGTGACGAGACCGAGTTCCTCGGCCTCCTCCGCGTCGAGCGCCTTGCCGATCGAGCCTTGCGCGCGCTCCAGATCCGACGGATCGGCCTGGAAGCGCGATTGCAGCCGGGTCAGGCCGTGGCTCATCGGATAGGGCCCGAAATTCATCGCCGTCAGCTCGATCGCCGGCGGCGGACGGTTGTCGCCCTGCTTCTGGCCGATCAGCATGTAGGAGCGGTCGGCGGCGAACACGAGCTCGGCCAGCGTGCCGACGAAGCAGGAGCCGGGCTCGACCAGCGTCACCAGCGTGCGCGAGGTGACGTCGATGCGCTTGAGCACGCGCTTCCAGTAGTGCCTGACCTCGTTGACCAGCCAGTGCGTCTTGTTGGCCTCCAGGAACGCGTCATAGGACACGACATTGGCGCGGTCGCCGTGGCTCTTGAACACCAGCATCGCGATCCCGAGCTCGTTGATGCGCAGATGCAGGATCGCGTCATCAAGCTCGCGGGCGACCTGCAGCGGCCAGAACGCAGCGCCCTGCGCGATCATGCCGTCGATGTCGGCGGGCACCGCGGTTTCCGGCGCCTTGATCGAGATGGTGGCGATGCGCGCGGCGCGATCGATGTCGACGCTGACGAAGCCGTAGCGGATGGCGCTGTCGTCGATGGTGCGCGTCAGGGGCACAAGCGCAATGCCTTTGCCGGCGCCGTTGCGCTTCGACTTCGCGGCGAATTCCTTGACGCGCTCGGCCAGCTTGCCCTCGAGCTTGGAGTTCGGCGCGATCTCGTCGACCAGGCGCCAGGAAACGGCGCGCTTGCCCTTGATGCCTTCCTCGATGGTGCAGAAGAAATCGGCATGGTCGCGGCGCACCTTGCGCTTGTCGACGACGCGCGTGAGCCCGCCGGTGCCCGGCAGCACCGCGAGCAGCGGCACTTCGGGGAGTGCGACGGCAGCAGCGCCGTCATCGGCCATCATGATGTGGTCGGTCGCGAGCGCCAGCTCATAGCCGCCGCCGGCCGCGGTGCCGTTGACGACGGTGATGAAGCTCTGCCCGGAATTCTCGCTGGAGTCTTCCAGGCCGTTGCGGGTCTCGTTGGTGAATTTGCAGAAGTTGACCTTGTGGGCGTGGGTCGAGCCCGCCAGCATGCGGATGTTGGCGCCGGCGCAGAACACCCGGTTCTTGCCCGAGCGCATCACCACGACCTTGACCTCGGGATGCTCGAAGCGCAGGCGCTGCACGGCGTCCGCAAGCTCGATGTCGACGCCGAGATCGTAGGAATTCAGCTTGAGCTGGTAGCCCTCGAACAGGCCAGCGTTCTCGTCGACGTCCATGGTCAGCGTCGCGACATCGCCCGCAACGTCGAGCTTCCAGTGCCGGTAGCGCGACGGGTCGGTCTGGAAGTCGATGTACTTCGCCCCGCCTGCAAGGACGCGATCGTCACCAGCCATGGGCCACCCTTATCTGTTGTCTTGCTGTTGTTCGTTTGAAGGTTCGTCGTCGAGGTCTTCATGCACAATAGTGCATGTTTTCGATCTGGTCTAGTTCAAAACGCAAAAACATGCATTTTGTTTCATGTTCACGAAAATCGCTCGCTCGGCCAATGACCTGGCACCGGCAGGTCAGGCCGCCAGCGCCGTCAGGCCGCCAGGGCCGGGTCGTCGCGCAGCGCCGCTTTGGCGAATTTGGCGACCGCCTCGAGCGTCACCGCGGGCGCCTCGCGATGCGGCGAATGGCCGGCACCATCGATGGCCGTGACATCGACCGGGCAGTAGCACTCCTCCTGGGCGATCTCGACCTGGCGCATGGTGCCGTACTGGTCGGCCGCGCCCTGCACGATCAACACCGGCACGCGGATATAGGCGAGATAGTCGGAGATATCCCAGTCGCGGAATGCCGGATCGAGCCAGGCGCCGTTCCAGCCATAGAAGGCGTTGTCGACGTCCTTGTGCCAGCGCGCCAGCTTCTCCTTCAGATTGGCGGTCTCGTACGCCGTCTTGATCTCGGCGATCGACTTCACCGAGATGTCCTCGACGATGAAGTGCGGCGCCAGCAGCGCGAGGCCATGCAGGCGATGATCCTGATGCGCGCCGGCATAGATCGCGGCAATCGACGCGCCGTCGGAATGACCGAGCAGCAAGCCGCGGCGGAAGCCGATCCGGTCGAGCAATTTCGGCAGCACGTCGAGTGCCTCGCGATGCATGTAGTCGACCAGACGCGGCAGCTTCGCCGGCGACGAGGCGCCATAGCCCGCGCGCGAATAGACGAACACGCCGGCGCCGGTCACCGCCTGCAGCTTCTCCGGGAAGTCGCCCCACAGCCCGACCGAGCCGAGGCCTTCGTGCAGCATCACGATGGTCGGCGCCGCGTCCGGCGAGGGACCGATCATGCGGTATTCGAGCTCGGCGCCGTCGATGCTGAGGAAGCCGGAGGGTTTCAAGTTTGTCATGGTAGGCCTTCCTCATCGTCGTCCCGGACAAGCGAAGCGCGATCCGGGACCCATAACCACAGGCGTTAGTTGTTGCGCAAAGCTGTTGAACAGCGTCTCTCGAAACGAAGGCCGCGGCGTATGGGTCCCGGCTCCCGTGCGCAATTGCGCACTAGGCCGGGACGACGCGGGGAGCTAGTGCTCGTGTTCCCGCAACTTAAAGCGCTGGATCTTTCCGGTCGCCGTCTTCGGCAGATTGTCGACCACATCGATCCAGCGCGGATATTTCCACGGGCCGATCTTCTGCTTGACGTGCTCCTTCAGCGCCTCGTGCAGGCCGGCGGCTGAACTGTCGGGCCGCAGCACGACATAAGCCTTCGGCTTGAGCAGGCCTTCCGGATCGGCCTCCGGCACGACCGCCGCCTCCAGCACCGCGGGATGGGTAATCAGCGCGCTCTCGACCTCGAACGGCGACACCCAGATGCCGGAGACCTTGAACATGTCGTCGGCGCGGCCGCAGAAGGTGTAACGGCCGTCGGCATCGCGCGTGTATTTGTCGCCGGTGCGGGTCCAGGCGCCCTCGAAGGTGGCGCGGCTCTTGGCGCGCTGATTCCAGTAGCTCTCGCCGGCCGAGGGCGCATCGACCAGCAGCTCGCCGACCTCGCCGTCCGCGACGTCGGCGCCGATCTCGTTGACCAGCCGCACCTTGTAGCCGGGCACCGGACGGCCGGACGAGCCGTATTTGATGTCGCCGGGCGCGTTCGACAGGAAGATGTGCAACAGCTCGGTCGAGCCGACGCCGTCGAGAATGTCGACGCCAAACCGCGCGCGCCAGGCATTGCCGACCGATTCCGGCAGCGCCTCGCCGGCCGAGGTGCAAACGCGCAAACGGTTGCCGCCGGACTGCGCCTTGGTCGCCTCGTCGTTCAGCATCGCCGCGAACAGGGTCGGCACGCCGAAGAAGATGCTGGGGTGATATTTGTTCATCAGCGCGAACATCACCGCCGGCGTCGGCCGCTCGGAGTTCAACACCGTGGTGGCGCCGACCGACATCGGGAACGTCAGCGCGTTGCCGAGCCCGTAGGCGAAGAACAGCTTTGCCGCCGACAGGCCGACATCATCCTCGCGGATCCCGAGCACCTGCTTGGCGTAGGTCTCCGCGGTCGCCGGGAGATTGGAATGCAGATGACGCACGCCCTTCGGCATGCCGGTCGAGCCCGACGAATAGAGCCAGAATGCCGGCTCGTCGGCATGGGTCGGCGCGGTGGCGAACACGTCGCTCTCGCGTGCGATCTCATCGGACAGCATCTTGTGGCCGTGCGCGTCCTTGCCGGAGACCACGACATGCTCGAGGTCGGGCATCCGCGCAATGATGTCCTTCACGACCGGCAGCAGCGCTTCCGACACGAACAACACGCGGGCGCGGCAATCACCGAGGATGTAGGCATACTGCTCCGCGGTCAGCAGCGTGTTGAGCGGCACCGGCACCACGCCGGCGCGGATCGCGCCGAGGAACACGATCGGAAAGTCGACCGTGTCCAGCATGATCATGGCGACCCGCTCCTCGCGGCGGACGCCGAGCCGGCGCAGCATGTTGCCGACGCGGCGGGTCTGCTGCTGCAACTGGCCATAGGTGATTTGCGACACCGTATCGTCGAACACGACCTTGTCGCCGCGGCCTTCATCGACGTTGCGGTCGAGCAGCCAGGAGACCGCGTTGTAAGTCATGCTCCGCTCCTCGGACCCGGACGTGCCACGCTTCCCTCTCCTGTGAATTTAAGAATTATAATTCATACAAAGCCACCACGTTGGCTTGCTGTCAATCCTTATCGGCACTATGTTTCCTAGAACCTCGGTCTGATTCAGTCAGCACCGCGCGTCGCACAGGGATCATGACCGCAGCCAACGACCCGGAAACCGACTTCCTTGAGCAGCTCGGCCAGCGCGTGCGCACGATGCGCGCCCTGCGCGGCATGTCGCGCAAGGTGCTCGCCAAGGTTTCCGGCATTTCCGAACGCTACATCGCCCAGCTCGAAAGCGGCAAAGGCAATGTCTCGATCGTGCTGCTGCGCCGTGTCGCAGGCGCAATGGGTGCGCATCTCGAGGACCTGATCCCCTCCAGCGAGCCGGTGCCGGACTGGGCCGTGATCCGCGATCTCTTGCGCAAGGCGTCGCCGAACCAGATCGCGCAGGCCAAGGACATGCTCGCCGGCAGCAGCCCGCTGGCGCCGCGCCGCGCCTCGTTCTCCGGGATCGCGCTGATCGGCCTGCGCGGCGCCGGCAAGACCACGCTCGGCCGGATGCTGGCGAAGAAGATCGGCTGGAGCTTCGTCGAGCTCAACAAGGAGATCGAGGCACAGAACGGCCTCTCGGTCGCCGAGATCATCGCGCTGTACGGCCAGGAAGGCTTCCGCCGCATGGAGCAGGCCGCGCTGACGCAGCTGTTGGCGCGGAAGGAATTGATGGTGCTGGCGACCGGCGGCGGCATCGTCTCCGAGGCGCTGACCTTCGATTTGATCCTGTCGTCGTTCTACACGATCTGGCTGAAGGCCGAGCCGGAAGAGCACATGGCCCGCGTCCGCCGCCAGGGCGATCTGCGCCCGATGGCCGACGACCGCTCGGCGATGGCGGAATTACGCAACATCCTGGTCAGCCGCGAGCCGCTCTATGCCCGCGCATCGGCGGTGGTCGACACCGCCGGCCTCTCGGTCGACGCCGCCGCCGCGCGGCTGATCGATTCCGTGCGGCCGGTGCTGCAGAACGAAGCGCGCAGCTTCGGCCTGCGCAGCGTGGCGCTGTAATCTCACAGCACAAAGAGAAACACTATCCCCGTCATTGCGAGCGAAGCGAAGCAATCCATCTCTCCGCGCGCGTGGATGCATGGATTGCTTCGTCGCTATCGCTCCTCGCAATGACGAAAATCGTCAGCGAAGTTGGACTACCTTAGAGCAGCCGGCTCTTCACATCATCAGCCCCTTCCCGTAGCAGCGGCAGGAAGCGATCGATCAATTCCTGCATCGGCACGCGATCGACATGCGCGCCCATGTTGATCGCGGCGACGATGGTGCCGTCGTAGCGGTGCACCGGCACCGAGATGGAGCGGAAATGCGGCTCGGCCTCGCGATCGACGAGGGAATAGCCCTGCGCACGATCGGCGATGATGGTGGCGAGCAGCTTCTTCGGATCGGTGACGGTCTGCGCCGTCACCGGATCGCGGCGCATCGTCTTCAGCCGCGCCGCGAGCTCGGCATCAGTGAGCCGGCCGAGCATGGCGCGGCCGACCGAGGTGCAGAACGCCGGCAGCCGGTAGCCGATGTCGAGACCGGCGGAGAACACCCGGGTCGGGCTCGAGCGCGCGACGAACACGACGTCGTCGCCGTCGAGCAGTGCGAGCGAGGCAATCTCCTGCGCTGCCGTCGCGATGCGATCGAGCACCGGCTGCAGCACCGTCACCACCTGGTTGGATTGCAGGAACGAGCCCGCCAGCGTCAGCACATGCGGCGTCAGCGTGAATAGCTTGCCGTCGGTGGCAACGAAGCCGCCATGCGCGAGCGTGAACAGGATGCGGCGCGCGGTGGCGCGCGGCAGATCGGCGGCGCGCGCCAGATCGCTCAGCGTCGCCGGGCCGGACACGGTGCCGAACACCTGCAGCAGGCGCAGGCCGCGATCGAGCGCCTCGACGAAGTCGGTGGCGCGCTCGTCCTGGTCGGTCCGCTTCAGCTTGGGCATGGCGTTTTAGGTTGGGTTGCGGCTTTGAACGGTTCAAAAATTGCGCTTGCTGTCCGAAACAGACATGGCATAATTCGCACATTCGTTCAATAGGCGAACAAATCCAAATCCGGGAGACGCCGCCATGATGAGCCAGGAAGCGAACGATCTGATCGCCCGCACCGGCCGCAAGGACCCGTGCGGCAAGCTGATGCGGAGTTACTGGCAGCCCGCGGCGCTGGTCGACGAGCTGGAAGGACCGCGCCCGGTTCGGCCGGTGCGGCTGCTCGGCGAGAACCTGGTGCTGTTTCGCGGCGAGGACGGAAGCTACGGGCTGATCGACCGCCACTGCGCACATCGCGGCGCCGATCTCGCCTTCGGCCGGCTGGAGAATGGCGGGCTGCGCTGCGCCTTCCACGGCTGGCTGTTCGACACGTCAGGCCAGTGCATCGAGACGCCGGCGGAGCCGGCCGGCTCGCAGCTGTGCAAGGGCATCAGGCAGCGCTCCTATCCCGTGGTCGAGAAGAGCGGCATCCTGTGGGCCTGGCTCGGTGAAGGCGCCGCGCCCGCCTTTCCGGAGCTCGACTGCTTCGTTGCACCCGGAAGCCATACGTTTGCGTTCAAGGGCCACATGAACTGCAACTGGCTGCAGGCGCTCGAGGTCGGCATCGATCCGGCGCACGCCTCCTTTCTGCATCGCTTCTTCGAGGACGAGGACACCTCGGCGGCTTACGGCAAGCAGTTCCGTGGCGCCTCGGCCGGCAGCGACATGCCGATGACCAAGATCCTGCGCGAACATGATCGCCCCATCATCAATGTCGAGCACACCGAATACGGTCTGCGCCTGATCGCGCTGCGCGAGCTCGACGACGAGCGCACTCATGTGCGCGTCACCAACCAGCTATTCCCGCACGGCTTCGTCATTCCAATGTCGACCGAGATGACGATCACGCAGTGGCACGTGCCGGTCGACGACGAGAATTGCTACTGGTATGCGATCTTCACCAGCTACGCGGCGCCGGTCGACAAGCAGAAGATGCGCGACCAGCGGCTCGAGCTCTATACGCTGCCCGACTACAAGTCGCGCAAGAACAAGAGCAACGATTACGGCTTCGATCCGCACGAGCAGGCGACCGAGACCTATACCGGCATGGGCACCGACATCAACGTGCACGACCAGTGGGCGGTGGAATCGATGGGGGCGATCCAGGACCGCACCAACGAGCATCTCGGCCAGAGCGACAAGGCGATCGTGCAGTACCGCCGCCTGCTGCGGCAGGAGATCGAGAAGGTGGAGGGCGGGCAGACACCGATGCTGTTCCTCGACGACGCCTCCGCGCGCAGTATCCAGGGCCCGGCCACGATGGACGGCATCGGCCCGACCCAGGGCTGGGAGCTCTACTGGATGGAAGTCGACGTCAAGCGCCGCCGCGGCGCACCATGGGCAGCTCCCGTGCCGCGCGAGATCGCCGGCAAGGTGCATCATCTGACGGCGGCGGAATAATCATGCGCCCAATACTTGTCGTCATTGCGAGGAGCGAAGCGACGAAGCAATCCATGCTTCCGTATATTCGGCCCGATGGATTGCTTCGCTTCGCTCGCAATGACGAGTGCCGAGACGGAGGAGTAACGCCTTGAGCTTCGTCGAGCGTCACGGCCTGTGGTCGGATGAGCAGAAGGAGGCAGCACAACGCCTCCGCCGCATCGTCGAGGAGAAGAACCTCGAAGTCATCCGCCTGTCGTTCCCCGACCAGCACGGCATCCTGCGCGGCAAGACGCTGATCGCCGGCGAAGCGGTGCGCTCGCTGGAGGGCGGCTGCTCCATCACCACGACGATGCTCGCCAAGGACACCTCGCACAAGACGGTGTTTCCGGTGTTCACATCAGGCGGCGGCTTCGGCATGAAGGAGATGGAGGGCGCGGCCGACGTGCTGATGGTCGCAGATCCCACCACGTTCCGCGTGCTGCCCTGGGCGCAAAACACCGGCTGGCTGCTCTGCGACCTCCATTTCAGCGACGGACGGCCGGTGCCGTTCGCGACCCGCAACCTCCATCGCAAGGTGCTCGATCAGCTCGCAGGCCGCGGCTACGATTTCGTCGCCGGCCTCGAGGTCGAATTCCATCTGTTCAAGCTCGACGACGCCCACATGGCGCCGGAGGATGCCGGCCAGCCCGGACGGCCGCCGTCGGTCAGCCTGCTGTCGCACGGCTATCAGTACCTCACCGAGCAGCGCTACGACCTGATGGAGCCGGCGCTCGAGATCATCCGCCGCGACATCATCGCGCTCGACCTGCCGTTGCGCTCGGTCGAGGTCGAATTCGGCCCGAGCCAGTGCGAATTCACCTTCGCGCCGACCGTGGGGCTGGCGCCGGCCGACACCATGGTGCTGTTTCGTTCGGCGGTGAAGCAGATCGCGCGCCGCCACGGCTATCACGCGACCTTCATGTGCCGGCCGAAGCTGCCGAACGTGTTCGCGAGCGGCTGGCACCTGCACCAGTCGCTGGTGTCGCGCGCCAATGGCGAGAACGCCTTCATGGCCAGGGAGACCGGCGAGCCGCTCAGCGCGCTCGGTCGCGCCTGGCTCGCCGGCCTGATCGAGCACGCCCGGGCCTCGACCGTGTTCACGACGCCGACCATCAACGGCTACAAGCGCTACCGCTCCTATTCGCTGGCGCCGGACCGCGCGATCTGGGGCCGCGACAACCGCGGCGTGATGATCCGCGTGCTCGGCGGCGCCAGCGATCCGGCAACCCGGCTGGAGAACCGGATCGGCGAACCCGCCGCCAATCCCTATCTCTACATGGCAAGCCAGATCCTCTCCGGCCTCGACGGCGTCGACCGCAAGCTCGATCCCGGCCCGTCGGCCGACACGCCCTACGAGGCCAAGGCCGCGCTTTTGCCGAAGTCGCTGCGCGAGGCCGTGTTCGCGCTCAACGACGATCCGTTCTTCCGCCAGGCGCTCGGGCCGGAGTTCGTGGACTATTACGTCTTCATCAAGAATGCGGAGATCGAACGCTTCCAGGCCGAGGTGTCCGACTGGGAGCACCGCGAATATTTCGAGATGTTTTGACGGAAGCGTCGGCGCAGGCGTTCCGCCGCTCTAGGGCATGATCCGGAAAAGTGTGAAGCGGTTTTCCGAAAAGATCATGCTCAAACAAGAGCTAAAGCGCGATGACGATTCAACCCAATCTCATCGCGCTTTAGACGCTTGCAAGGTGAGCCGCAACGGCCGCTTCGTTCCATTCCAAGCCGACACCCGGCGTGTCGGGAATATGCAAGAGACCATCCTTGATTTCATATGGCCGTTCGAGAATCGGATCGGCCCAGTCCTGCCATTCCAACCAGTGAGCGGTCTCCGTTGCGCGCATGACGTGAGCGGCGACTTCCGGATAAAGATGCGTTGAGATGGGAATGCCCGCGGCGCCGGCGATCGCAGCCGCGCGCATCCAGCCCGTCACTCCGCCGATGCGCATGAAATCCGGCATCACCAGGTCGCAAGCCTTTTTCGCGATCGCCTTATGCATCTCCCTCGGACCATAGAAGTTCTCGCCGATCTGGATCGGCGTCTTCAGCTCCGCCGCCAGTTGGGCGTGTCCGTCGAGATTGTCATAGACGACAGGCTCTTCGATCCAGTCGAGGCCATAATCATCGATCGCATGGCACCGCTCGATGGCTTCGGCGAGATTTAGCCCCTGGTTGTAGTCCACCATCAAATGCATCCGATCCCCGACTGCTTTTCGAACGGCGTCGAGGGTCGTCAGATCCTCGCGCGGATCGCTTCTGCCGAGGCGCAATTTCAGAGCTGAGAACCCTCCTTCGTCGCGCAATTCCAAAGCCTCGGCCGCGACGGCGGCCGGCTCCTTCAGCCAAAGGCCGTTGCTATTGTAGGATCTCACGGCGCCGACCGTCGCCCCCAACAGCACGCACAGCGGCTTGTTTGCGGCTTTCGCCAACGCGTCCCACGCGGCCATGTCGAGGCCCGACGCGGCGATCATGGACAATCCCTCATAGCCGACGAAGTGAAGCGATTTACGCGCCGCCTCGAACAGCTCGACAGGCGCCACGCTCCGACCTCTGAGCAATTCGCCGAGATCAAGCAACGCCGGAACCAGATATCGCAGCGATTTCACGATGTAAGGCTCGAGATAGCTTCGCCCGACAATGCCCTCCTCCGTCACCAGATCGACGAGGACGAGCGGCCACTCCGATATCGTGACAATGCGCGCGACCACGGGCCGCTTCAGCTTCAGCACCACCGGACGAGCTTTGATTTCTCTGAGCGTCAATGAATCGGGCATGGCAATGGCTTTCGCAGCGCGAGGAAGCTGACTGGCGCGGGCCGAAAAATCCCGGAAAGCCATTCCAATTGGTTTTTCTACCGATGTAAATTCACTACCCGGTATATTTAAGAGGGTGACTGCATGGCGCGATCTGCGGAACCGACCCGGCGGCGCATCCTTGCTGCCGCATACGTGCTGTTTCGCCAGCGCGGATACAGCCGCGTCAGCATGGACGAAATCGCATCGGCGACGAGGGTTACGAAGCGCACGCTCTACAATCATTTTCAAAGCAAGGATCAGCTGCTCGCCTTCGTGCTTGAAGCCCAGAACGAACTGGCCCTGGCCGCGTTCGCGACGTTCGGCGACAAGCTGTCCGGCTCGCCGGCGGCGATCATCGACGGCCTGTTCCGCGACCTCGCGGTCTGGGCGGACAGGCCGCGATGGGCCGGCTCGGGATTCACCAGGCTGGTCATCGAGCTGGCCGATCTTCCGGGCCATCCCGCACGCGCGATTGCGCGCCGGCACAAGGCCTTGCTCGAAACCCATCTCGGCGACTTGCTGAAGCGGGCCGGTGTCCGCGAGGCTGACCGCCGCGCACGCGAGATCTGGCTGCTATCCGAGGGCGCGATCTCCCTGATGCTGGTGCATGGCGATCGCGCCTATGCCGCAGCAGCGGCCGACGCAGCGAAACGACTGCTGCGAGGCTCTTCACGGTAAGCCGCGGCAGCCCGCCTCTCTGATCCGTCATCCTGAGGAGCGCCAACGGGTCCGCGCGAAGCGCGGCCCGATGACAGGCTCCGCGCGTCTCGAAGGATGCACGGCCACCAGCCGGGCCATCGATCCTTCGAGACGCCTGCTACGCAGGCTCCTCAGGATGACGGCGATACGGCAATGCTTGCTGCTCAAATCCCGAGATACTTGTGCTGCAGATCCGGCTCGGCGATCAGCTCCCCGCTGGTGCCGCTCCACACGGTGCGGCCGCGCTCGATGATGTAATGGCGGTCGGCGATGCGGGCGAGGTTTCCGACGTTCTTGTCGATCACCAGCACCGACTGCCCGCGTCCCTTCAGCATCGACAGGCAGCTCCAGATCTCGTCGCGGATCAAGGGCGCAAGACCCTCGGTCGCCTCGTCGAGAATCAGCAATTTCGGATTGGTCATCAGCGCGCGGCCGATCGCGAGCATCTGCTGCTCGCCGCCGGACAGCGTGACGCCCATATTGCCCGAGCGTTCGGCGAGCCGCGGGAACAGCGCATGGATCTTGTCGATGGTCCACGGATCGGAGGCACTGAAGCGATTGCCCGACGCGGCGACGAGATTTTCGCGCACCGTGAGGTTGGGGAAGATCTGGCGGCCTTCCGGCACCAGGCCGATGCCGAGCTTTGCGATCTTGTAGGACGGCAGGCCGCGCACCGCCTCGCCGGCGAAGCGGATGGCGCCTGACCGCGCCGGCGTCAGGCCCATGATCGAGCGGATCGTCGTGGTCTTGCCCATGCCGTTGCGGCCCATCAGCGCGACCATCTCGCCCGACTTGATCTGGAGCGACAGGCCGAACAGCACCTGGCTCAGCCCGTAGCAGGTCTCGATGCCATCCACTTCAAGCAAGGTTTCAGTCATCTTGGTCTCAGCCATGGCGCGTCACCGCATGCTGTTCGCCGAGATAGGCGCGCTTGACCTCGTCGTGCTTGCGGATCGCATCCGGCACGTCGCAGGCGATGACACGGCCATAGACCAGCACCGTAATGCGGTCGGCCAGCGCGAACACCGCCTCCATGTCGTGCTCGACCAGCACGATGGTGACTTCCTTGCGCAGCTCCTTCAGCAGCGCGACCATCCGCGCCGATTCGGTGACGCCGAGCCCGGCCATCGGCTCGTCCAGCAGCAACAGCTGCGGCCTGGTGGCGAGCGCGACCGCGAGCTCGAGCTCGCGCTGCTCGCCATGGCTCAACTGCGACACCACGATATCGGCGCGCGTGCCGAGGCCGACGCGCTCGAGCGCCGCGCGCGCGGATTCGCGCAGATGCCGCTCCTTGCGCGCATTGCCCCAGAAGCGGAACGAGTGGCCGTCATGCGCCTGGGCCGCCAGCGCGACATTGTCGATCGCGGAAAAATCCTTCAGCAGCGAGGTGATCTGGAACGAGCGCGCCAGCCCGAGGCGGCTGCGCTTGTAGGACGGCAGGTTTGTCACGTCGCGGCCGGCGAAGCGGATGGTGCCGGAGTTCGGCATCACCTGCCCGGTGAGCTGGCTGATCAGCGTGGTCTTGCCGGCGCCGTTGGGGCCAATGATGGCGTGCAATTCGCCTGGCACCACCTCCATCGAGAGGTTGTCGGTCGCGGTGATGCCGCCGAAGCGGCGGACCAGATTGTCGACGCGGAGCAAGGGATCAGGCAAGGAATCAACCACGGCGCATCCTCCCGAGCAGGCCCATGATGCCGCCGCGCGCGAACAGCACGATCAGGAGCAGCACCGGACCGAGGATCAGCCCCGAATATTCGGTGAACTGCGACAGCAGCTCCTCGAGCAGGAGATAGACGATCGCGCCGATGACGGGACCGAACAGCGAGCCCATGCCGCCGAGGATCACCATCACCATGAGATCGCCGGAGCGGGTCCAGTACATCACGGCGGGGCTGACGAAATCGGTGTTGTTGGCAAGCAGCGCGCCGGCGAGGCCACAGATCGTGCCTGATATCACGAAGCAGACCAGGCGGTAGCGGTTGGCATGGAAGCCGATCGCCTGCATGCGCTGCTCGTTGGAGCGGACGCCCTGCACCACGAGGCCGAAACGCGAATTGACGATGCGCCAGATCAGATAGAGGCCGCCGAACAGGCAGGCCAGGCAGAGATAATAGAACTGGTTGCGATCCGACAGGTTGATCAGGCCGGCGAAGTCGCTGCGCTTGTAGACGGTGAGCCCGTCGTCGCCGCCGTAGCGCGACAGCGCGGAGGCGATGTAGTAGGCCATCTGCGCAAAGGCCAGCGTGATCATGATGAAGTAGACGCCGCGGGTGCGCAGTGAGAGCGCGCCGATCAGCAGCGCAAACAACGCCGAAACGGCGAGCGCCACCGGCCACTGGATGAAGCCGGAACCGATGCCCTCGGCGGCGAGGATGCCGACGGCATAGCCGCCGATGCCGAGATAGGCGGCGTGGCCGAAGCTCATCATGCCGCCATAGCCCATGATCAGATTGAGGCTCGCGGCGGCAAGCGCGAAGATCACGATCCGGGTGAACAGCGTGAGGATGAAGATATTGCCCGTGACCGCCGAATAGAGCGGCAGCAGCATCAGGGCGGCACACATCAGCGCCGCGACCGCATTGGAGACGTTGAGCTTTCGCATCATCGTTTGGCCGCCGGGAACAGCCCCTCGGGCCGCAGCACAAGGATGATGGCCATCAGGAGGTAGATCAGCATCGAGGACAGCGCCGGCGCCGCGGTGGACGCCGCCGCCCCGCTCAGCACCTTGCGCAGCAGGTCGGGCAGGAAGGCGCGGCCCATCGTGTCGATGATGCCGACGAAGATCGCGGCCATGAACGCGCCGCGGATCGAGCCGATGCCGCCGATCACGATGATGACAAAGGCCAGGATCAGGATGTTCTCGCCCATGCCGATCTGCACGGTGAGGATCGGCGCCTGCATCAGCCCGGCGAGGCCGGCGAGCGCCGCGCCAAGGCCGAACACCAGGGTGAACAGCAGCTTGATGTTGATGCCGAGCGCCCCGATCATCTCGCGGTTGGAGGCCCCGGCGCGGATCAGCATGCCGATGCGGGTGCGCATCACGACGAGATAGAGCATTGCTGCGACCGCCAGCGCGACCACGATGATCATGAGGCGGTAGGCCGGATAGTAAACGCCGGGGATGATCTGCACCGGCACGGTGAGCCAGGCCGGCAGCGGCAGCGCGAGGCCCGCCGGGCCCCATATCAGCCGGACGGCGTCGTTGAAGAACAGGATCAGGCCGAACGTCGCCAGCACCTGGTCGAGATGGTCGCGGCCATAGAGATGCCTGAGCGCGACATATTCCAGCACGATGCCGAGCAGTAAGGTGGCCCCTAACGCCATCAGCGCGCCAAGGACAAAACTGCCGGTCCAGGCCACGAAGGTCGCCGCGAAATAGGCGCCCATCATGTAGAGCGAGCCGTGCGCCAGATTGACGAAGTCCATGATGCCGAACACCAGCGTCAGCCCGGCCGCCAGCAGGAACAGCAGGAGGCCGAATTGCAGGCCGTTCAGCAGTTGTTCGACGACGAGATACATCGTGAGGTTACGTCACCATTAAATGAAACAGCGGCAGCGCGCATGCGCCGCCGCCGCATTGCACGTTGCGGGTTCTCCCTCGCCCCGCTCTTGCGGGGAGAGGGTTGGGGTGAGGGGCTCTTTCCGCAAACCGAATGCCGGGAAAGAGCCCCTCACCCAATCGCTTCGCGATTGACCTCTCCCCGCAAGAGCGGGGCGAGGTAAAGAGAAGCAAGCCGCGCGCCAAAAAGACGCCCGACAATCACTTCATCGGACACTTGTCGTGGAAGCGATCCTGGTCGTCCTTGACGATGGTCGCGACCGTCTTCAGCGAGAGCTGGCCCTCGGCGTCCTTGACCACGTCCTGCAGATAGAAGTTCTGGATCGGAATGTGGTTGTTGCCGTACTTGAACGGTCCGCGCACCGATTTGAAGTTCACCTTCTCCATCTCGGCCTTCATCGCGTCCTTCTTCGTCAGGTCGCCCTTCACCGCGACCACGGCGCTGTTGATGAGGTTGGCAGCGTCGTAGGACTGTGCGCCGTAGAAGGTCGGCCGCAGGCCGGGATACTTCTTGCGGTAGTCGGCGACGAACTTCTTGTTCTCCTCGTTGGGCAGGTCGTTGACCCATTGCTGCGCGCCGGGAACGCCGAGCGCATTGTCCTTCTGCAACGGCAGCGACAATTCGTCGATAGTGAAGGCGGTGTAGAGCGGAATCTGCTGCTTGATGCCGGCCTGCGCATACTGGTTCAGGAACTGCACGCCGGCCGCGCCCGGATAGAACACGAAGATCGACTCGGCCTTGGAGTTCTTCGCCTTGGTGAGTTCGGCGGAGAAGTCGAGCTGGCTCGGCCACACCGTATATTCCTCGCCGACGACCTGGCCCTTGAACGTGCTCTTGACGCCGGCCAGCATGTCCTTGCCTGCGGCGTAGTTCGGGCCGATCAGGAACACCGACTTGACGCCCTTCTGGTTCATGTAGGTGCCGACCGCTTGCGGGGTCTGGTCATTCTGCCAGGAGGTCGAGAACACGTAAGGCGAGCACAGTTCGCCGGCGAGCTGCGACGGACCGGCATTGGCCGAGATCAGGAAGGTCTTGGAATCGACCGCGGTCTTCAGCGACGCCAGCAGTACGTTCGACCAGATGTAGCCGACGATGAAGTCGACCTTGTCGGACTGCACCAGCTTCTCGGTCTTCTGCTTGCCGACATCCGGCTTCTGCTGGTCGTCCTCGTAGATCACCTCGACCGGCTTGCCGTCGATCTTGCGGCCGAGATGGTCGAGCGCGAGTTCGAAGGAATTGCGCATGTCGTTGCCGATCACGGCGGTCGGACCGCTGAAGGTCGAGACGAAGCCGATCTTGACGCTGTCAGCCGCCGTCGCGGGCTGCGCCAGCGCCAGAGCCATGGCGCCTGCCAGCCAAAATGCCTTTTTCATATTCACTCCCCTCCTCAACCAAAGATCCCACGAGGCTCGATCACGAGGGCCCGGGGTCACGCTTTGCGCGCGTCGTTCTGTGACGTATTTTGTGCGCGATATCGCAAGTCTGCAGCAAGCATGAACCGACGGCGCTGACTTAGAACCTTCGGCGCATACCCCAGCACCTTGCATCATAATTCGTCTAAATCGACCATGGCAAGAAATATAATGCCGGTTGCGTGGGCAACGATTGTCGCAGGCGGCGGCCTTCGGCAACGACCCACGCCCGCACTGCAGCAGGCTTTAACGATCCGGTAAAGCACCCGGAAACCACGGGCCGGCAAGCGCCTGCGGGCTTCATGGTCCGGAAAGCATCCCGGGCCGACGCTGCCGCCAAAGGGGTGCGTCACATGCTGAATTACATCTTCGGCTTCAATGCCCGGATGGGCCGACTGGCTTTCTTCTTCTGCACCTTCGTCGTGGGCCTCGGCTTTATGATGCTGGTCTACGGCGTCACCGGCAACGCACCGGCGAGCGGCAGTATGGACGTGCTGCTGGCGCAGGCATCGAGCAACCCCGTGCTGGTCATTGCCTTTTACGGCATGCTCGTCATCTGCTTCATGCTGCAATCGATGCGAGTGCGCGACATGGGCTGGGATCCGGTCTGCGTGATGGCGGCATGGATCGCCCTCCTCGTGCTCGACAGGGCCATTGCCGGACGATTTCCCGAATATGCGCTGACCTATCAGCACACCGAAACGGTGGTCGGCGCCGCCGTCAATGGCGCAATGAACATCGTCCTGCTGGTCTGGCGGAGCGGCGGCTATTACGAAGAAGCCCCGCCATCGCCGCGCGAGACCGACGGCGATGGCCTGTTTGAAAGACGCAGCACGCCGGCCGCAGGCGGCAGCCGCGTCGCGCGGATCGCCAATGGCGAGTTCGGCGGCAAGACGCGGTAGCGCGCGCTCACCCGCTGTCGTCCCTGCCTAGTGCGCAATTGCGCACGGGAGCAGGGACCCATAACCACAGGCTTCAGTTGTCGAAACGAGCTGTGGCCCCAGCATCGCACACCAATTGCCATTGGTGGTTATGGGTCCCGGATCGCGCGGAGCCTGTCATCGGGCGGCGCTTCGCGCCGACCCGTTGGCTTGTCCGGGACGACGCGGAGTTTGTGGCGCGATCACTGAGCCAAAGGCTGGCGGCGAAAGCCGATTACCCCCGATCCACCGCCCATTCGGCGCCGTCGATCGCATAGGACGCGTGGCGGAAATCCCTGATCGTCGCAACCTTGTCGGCCGACCAGTCGAGCAGCATGAACGATCGCGGCGGCGCGTCCAGAGCGGTCGGATCGAACACCAGGATCGCGGGGCGTCCCTCGACCTGTCCGGTCACCAGATGCCAGTCGTCGATCTTCGAATAATTGCCGAAGTAGCGCGACACCTCGGCCTTGCCGTTCAGCCGCGTCCGGGTGACGAGCTCGAGCCTGATGTCATCGGCGATCATGGCGCGGATGGCGTCGAAGTCGCGGGCGTTGAAATGGCTGACATAGGCGTTGAGCCTGATGCGATCGGCCGGCGACAGGCCGGGCCGCGGCGCGTCGTCCGGCTCGGCGGCAAACTCGCGCAATTGGGTGCGTCCACGGTGCAGCGCGGCTTTCACCGCGGGCAGGCTGAAATCCATGATGCCGCAGATCTCCTGCAGGGAGCAGCCGAGCACATCCATCAGGATCACGCTGGAACGCTGCGCCACCGGCAGGCGCATGAAGGTGCGCAGGCTGGTCGCGGCGATCTCGCGGCGGCCGACGTCATCAAGCTCTCCGGCCATCATGTCCACCTCCTCCGGCGCGTGGAGCGCTTCCTGGCGGTTGCGCCGCCTGAGGAAATCGAGCGCGGTGTTGTGCGCGATCCGGAACAGCCAGGCTTGCGGATTCTGGATCGGCGCGGCGGACCCGAAGGCTTCCACCGCCTTGATCAGCGCGTCCTGCAGCACATCCTCGCCGTCGATGACGGATCCGACCATGCGGGCGCAGTAGCGATGCAGCCTCGGCCGCATCGCCGCCAACAGCGTGTCGACGTCGGTCGCGGCCGGCGCTTGGTGTGGTGACGTCATGATGGCTCCGCCAGATCGGTGCACTGCCCGCCGGTTCACGGCTCATCCAGCATACGATAATTCCCGACAATCACCGCACTGCGAACCAGCGGCGGCTCGGCGCAACGATCGCGGATGCCGTCCTGGAAGGCCTGGAACGCGGCCAGTTTCGGGATCGGGCTCGAACCGTCCTCGGCCGTGGTCTCGACCATGTGGATGAAGGTATCGTCCTCCAGCCGCAGGGTCAGATAGCGCACGCCGTCGGGCCTGGCCGCCTTCAGCTCGGCGAACACGGCCGACACCAGCGCGGCATTCTTCTCCGCCATCTCCGGCTTCGCCTTGTACCTGATCAGGGTCCGTCTCATCGCAGCCTCCTTGGCCTGGTTCTGCGGCCTGAACCGGCCGCCTCAGACCCAAGGACGTTCGCGAACCGCCAAAGGATGCGGTCCGGCAAAAATAAACTTCGGCCGCATCCTTTGCCCGTTCCGGTTCGTCCTTGCCGGCGAAGCGCGCCGCAATCTCGCGGCGCGGCAACGGAGAACGACCATGCAGACCCCTCGAGAGCGCGCCGAACAGCGCTGGGTGCTCGGCCTCACCGCGCTGGCATCCTTCATGATGGCGCTCGACGCCATGATCATGACCACGGCCTTCGCCACCATCCGCGCCGATTTCGGAAGCGCCGTGGAGACGCTGCAGTGGACCGTCAACGCCTTCAACCTGACCTTCGCGGTGCTGCTCCTGACCGGCGCGGCGCTCGGCGACCGGTTCGGGCGGCGCAGGATGTTCGCGGCCGGGATCGGCCTGTTCGTCGTGGCGTCGGCGGCCTGCGCGCTGGCCGGCAACGCCGCGGCCCTGATCGCCGCGCGCGCCCTGCAGGGCGCGGGCGCGGCGCTGGTGATGCCGCTGGCGATGGCGATCCTGAGCGGCGCGTTCGGCCGGGAGGAGCGCGCCCGCGCGCTCGGCATTTTCAGCGGCATCACCGGATGCGCGCTGATCATCGGTCCCGCGATCGGCGGCTTCATCACCGAACATCTCGGCTGGCGCTGGATCTTCTGGATCAATTTGCCGATCGGCCTGATCGCGATCGCCCTCGTGATCGCCCGCCTGCGCGAAAGCTTCGGGCCGCCAGCGCCGCTCGACATCGCCGGACTCACGCTGGTCGCGCTCGCGGCGCTGGCGCTGGTCTGGGGCCTGCTGCGCGGCAACGGCGTCGGCTGGGCCAGCGCGGAAGTGACGGGCGCGCTGATCGCCGGCGTCGCGCTGGCGGCGCTGTTCGTGCTGTGGGAGCTGCGTGCCACAAGCCCGATGGTGCCGATGCGGCTGTTCGCGGCACGGCCGTTTGCATCGGGCATGGCCGCAAGCGTGCTGTTCTACGCCGCGATGTATGGCGTGCTGTTCCTGCTGCCGCAGTTCCTGCAGATCGCGCTCGGCTTCGACGCCTTCGGTGCCGGGCTTCGCTTGCTGCCGTGGACGGCGACGCTGTTCGTCACCGCTCCGATCGCGGGCGCCGCTGTCAACCGGTTCGGCGAGCGCACGCTGGTCGTCACCGGCCTCCTGATGCAGGCGATCGGGCTCGGCTGGATCAGCGAGATCGTGAGCCCCGCAGTGCCCTATTCGGCGCTGGTCGCGCCGCTGGTGCTCGCCGGCGTCGGCGTGTCGATGGCGATGCCGGCCGCGCAGAACGCGGTGCTGGGCGCGGTCGCCGTCAGCGAGATGGGCAAAGCGTCGGGCGTCTTCAACATGGGCCGCTTCCTCGGCGGCATGTTCGGCATCGCGGCGCTGGTGGCGAGCTTCTCCGCCAACGGTGCGGCCGATTCATCCGGTCATTTCGCCAACGGATTCGCGTCGGCGATGAGCCTTGCCGCAACGCTGTCATTCGCCGGCGCGGTCGCGGGACTGTTCCTGCCGATGCGGCGGCGGGCGGTCGCCGCGGCCGCGCCGCAGGATGCGTGAGGCTTGCAGCGATTGGGTTTTGCTATCGGGCGGTCGGGCATTTCGTGTTGGAATGGGGCTGCGAATGAATACATAATCAAACGACGAAGCCGTTCGAAACCGAGAGCGACATCAGATGACGCAAGCGCCGGCCAAACCTCATCGCGTGGTGATCGTCGGCGCCGGCTTCGGCGGCCTGGAAGCCGCTTTCGGTCTCAGAGGGGCGCCGGTCGAGATCACGCTGATCGACCGCCGCAACCACCATCTGTTCCAGCCGCTGCTCTACCAGGTCGCGACCGCTTCGCTTGCCACCAGCGAGATCGCCTGGCCGATCCGCTATCTCCTGCGCGACCGGCCCGAGGTGACGACGCTGTTCGCCAATGTCTGCGGCGTCGACGCCGCGGCGAAATGCGTCCAGCTCGACGACGGCGGCAGCATTCCCTACGACACGCTGGTCCTCGCCACCGGCGCCCGCCACGCCTATTTCGGCCACGACGAATGGGAGCCGTTCGCGCCCGGCCTGAAGACGCTGGAGGACGCCACGACGCTGCGGCGGCGCATCCTGGTCGCCTTCGAGCGCGCAGAGCGCGAGACCGATCCGGACAAGCGCGCTGCGCTGCTGACCTTCGTCATCATCGGCGCCGGGCCGACCGGCGTCGAGATGGCCGGCACCATCGCCGACCTCGCCAAGGACACGCTGCCGCAAGACTTCCGTCACATCGACACGCGCAAGGCGCGCGTGGTGCTGATCGAGGCCGGCCCGCGCGTGCTGGCAGGATTTCCCGACGATCTCTCGGCCTACGCGCAGGCGTCGCTGGAAAAACTCGGCGTCGAGGTGATGCTGGGCGAGCCGGTCACCGAATGCTCGGCCGACGGCGTGGTGTTCGGCGGCAAGAGGCTGGAGGCGCGCACCATCGTCTGGGCCGCCGGCGTGCGCGCCTCGCGCGCCGCCGAATGGCTGAACGCGCCGGCCGATCGCGCCCATCGGCTGCAGGTCGAGCCGGATCTGACCGTGCCGGGCCATCCCGATGTCTTCGCCGTCGGCGACACCGTCACGATCAAGGACCCCGACGGCAATCCGGTGCCCGGCATCGCGCCGGCCGCCAAGCAGGAGGGGCGCTATGTCGCCGCACTGATCAAGGCCCGGCTCGACGGCAAGACGCTACCCCCGTTCCGCTACAAGCATGCCGGCAGCCTCGCGCAGATCGGCAAGAAGAAGGCGGTGATCGATTTCGGCTGGCTCAAGCTGCGCGGTTCGCTGGCATGGTGGATCTGGGGCCTCGCCCACATCTACTTCCTGATCGGCGTGCGCCATCGGATTGCGGTGGCGATGAACTGGCTCTGGATCCACACCCGCGACCAGCGCGCCGCACGGCTGATCACACAAGGCAGCAGCAAGGTCGCGCAGTAGGGGATCGGCCTCGGCGATCCGTGCACAATCGCCGTTCCGTCATCCTGAGGAGCGCGTAGCGCGTCTCGAAGGATGCACGGCCACCAGCCGGGCCGTCGCCCTTCGAGACGCGCGTTCCGCGCTCCTCAGGGTGACGGATTGGGGGCCGGTGCACGACGCAACAAACCGCAGCCCCTCACCCCATCACCTGATGCGGCGAGCGGCCGAAGGCGGCCTTGAAGGCGCGGCTGAAATGCGAGACGTCGCTGAAGCCGAAGCTCAGCGCGACATCGGTGACATGGCTGAAGCGCCGTTCGGCCAGCGCCTGATAGGCGCCGGCGAGGCGCTGCTGCCACAGCCAGCGGATCGGCGTCGTGCCTTCGCGCGCGAACAGGCGATTGAGCGTGCGCGGCGCCATGTTCTGCGCCGTGGCGATCGCATCGAGATCGAGCCCGGGATCGTCGAGATTGGCCAGCATGTAAGCCTTGACCCGCGCCAGCCTTTCGTCGCCGCGCTGGGGCCCTTCGTCCGTCAGCTCGGTCTGCAGCGTGGTTGCGAAAATATCGAGCGCCGCCGCGCCAAGCCGTATCGCCGCAGGTCCGGCCGCGTCATCGAGCCGCGTCAGCCTGCGGATCAGCGATCCCGCCAGCGCTCCCACTTTCGACGCGTTGCCGACCCGCCGCGCCGTCAGGCGCTGCGCATCCGGCAGGCGCGCGAGCAGCAGCGGGCGCGGGATCGACACCATGATCGCGCGTGCGCTCGGGGCGAATTCGAGCGTGAACGGCTGCGCCTGGTCATGCAGCATCAGATCGCCCCGGCGCATGCGCACGTCGCGGCCGCCCTGGGCGAAGCTGACCTCGCCGCGCAGCGTGAGCCACAGCATGAAATAGTCGCGCGGATCCCTGCGGACGTCGCTCGCGCTGCGCATCACCCGGATGCGGTCGGCGGCCGGCGTCGACGACCAGATGTCGTTGATGGCAAGCGGGCCGAGATGGCGAATCGAGATCGACGCCTGGAACGCCTCGTCGGCGACGCGGCGGCATTCGGTCAGCGAGAATTCGCGGCAGGTGACGTGATGCCAGCGGTCGAAACTGTCACCCGGCGCAACAAGTGTTTGCGCGACGACTGTGTGATCTGGGGTCTGCATCGGACCTTGCTCCCGCCCAACCCGGCAGCGGGATATTCTGCGTCCAGCCCTCCCTTCTGGCAAGCAGAGACCAGCGGCTGGCCGGCGCAGCCAAGAACGATCGCGGGAACCGGCGTAGAAATTGTCTCTCACCAGGAGGAGACACCACATGGGCTACCAATGCGAAATCATCGATCCCGCCCGCACCGTCATGATAGTCGTCGACATGCAGAACGATTTCGTGGCCGAGGGCGCCAAGCTGCGTTCGGCGCAGGCCGCCGCCATGGTGCCGCGGCTGGCGCAGACCCTGAAGGCCTGCCGCGACAAGGGCATCCGCGTCGTCTACACCGCGCATGTGCATCGCCGCGACGGCAGCGACATGGGGCTCTATGACGATCTCTATTCGCCGATCGCCGACCGGTCGTCGCTGGTCGACGGCACCGAGGGCGTCGAGATCTTCAACGACCTCGCGCCCGCCCCCGGCGAGCACGTCATCAAGAAGCACCGCTACAGCGCGTTCTTCGCCACCGATCTCGATCTCATCCTGCGCGAATGGGGCATCACCACGGTGATCATCTCGGGGACCACCACCGAGAACTGCTGCCACGCCACCGCGCGCGACGCCATGTTCCACAATTACAAAGTGGTCTTCCTGTCGGACGCGACCGGCACGTTCGACTATCCCGATGTCGGCCAGGGCGCGCTGTCCGCCGACGAAGTACACCGCGCCACGCTGACGATCCTCGCATTCTCAACCGCGCATGTGATGACGGCGGCCGAGATGCTGGGGCGGGTGAAGGTGGCGGGCTCGAAGGCGGCGTAGCGAGGATCGATTCTCGCGCAACAAATTCGGTCTGCCTCTCCCCTTGTGGGAGAGGCCGGATCGCATGAAGCAGAGCGCAATGCGATCCGGGTGAGGGGTTGCGGTCTCTCCAAGCGGTACGCCGTGTGGAGAGATACCCCTCACCCCAGCCCTCTCCCACAAGGGGAGAGGGAGTGCAGCAGCATTCGCGGCGAAGAGCTCACTTCACCAGCGAGCAGCCGCCATCGGCCAGCGGGCGGAACGCCTGGTCGGCCGAGATGGTCGCGATCAGCTTGTAATAGTCGTAGGGGTACTTCGACTCTTCCGGCTTCTTCACCTCGAACAGATACATCGGGTGGACGACGCGGCCGTCCTGGCGGATCGTGGTGTCGCCGAACAGCTTGTCCTTGCCCTTGAAGGTCTTCATCTGCGGCACCACCGCCTTGGCGTCGTCGCTGCCGGTGGCGGCAACCGCGTTGAGGTAGGCGAGCGTCGAGGCGTAGACGCCGGCCTGGTTGCCGCTCGGCATCTTGCCGTTCATGCCGGGACGCGCGGCAAAGCGTTTTGCGAACGCGCGGGTGTCGTCGTTCATGTCCCAGTAGAAGGCTTCCAGCAGCTGCAGGCCCTGCGCCACTTTCAAGCCCATGCCGTGGATGTCGTTCACGAACAGCAGGAACGCCACCATGGTCTGGCCGCCCTGCTGGATACCGAACTCGGCCGCCTGCTTCACCGCATTGATGGTGTCGCCGCCGGCATTGGCGAGCCCGATCACTTTTGCTTTCGAGCTCTGCGCCTGCAGCAGGAACGACGCGAAGTCCGACGTGCCGAGCGGATGCTTGCTCGAGCCCAAAACCTTGCCACCGTGCTTCTCGATGTAGTTGGTCGCTTCAGCCTCAATGCCTTTGCCGAGCGCATAATCGACCGTCACGAAATACCAATCCTTGCCGCCACGCTGCATCATCGCGGCCGCGGTGGTGTTGCCGGTGGCCCAGGCGTCGTTGACCCATTGAATGGTGTTCGGCGAGCAGGCCTTGCCGGTGAGATCGGAGCTCGCGGTCGACGACGCCAGGAACGTCATCCTTGAGTCGCGCAGGATGGTGTTGATGGCGAGCCCGACCGCCGAGTTCGGCACGTCGACGATGGCATCTACGCCTTCGACATCGAGCCATTTGCGCGCGATCGCAGAGCCCACGTCGGCCTTGTTCTGGTGATCGGCATAGACGATCTCGACCTTGATACCCTTGCCGCCGCCGCCAAAATCTTCCGCGGCCATGCGCGCGGCTTCCACCGAACCCATGCCGTTGGTGTCCTGGAAGATGCCGGAAATGTCGTTGAGCACGCCGACGCGGACCACGTCGCCGGAAATCTCCGCGCGTGCGCTGCCCGCGGCGCAGGCCAATGCCAGCGCAAGTCCAATCGTAGATCGCCCAACCCCGAAGCCCCTCATCGTCTCCCCTCCCATGTTTCCTCAATCGACCTTTTGCTGGTCTTGAGCGTCTCGTCAGGCCGGCGTGATCTCGACCGGCAGGCTGCTGAGCCCGCGCAGCGTGTTGTTGAAAAGGCGCTTCGGCTCGCCGCTGATGTCGATCCTGGCGACACGACGCGCCAGCGCCGCCAGCATCACCTCGCCTTCGAGACGGGCGACGAGCTGGCCGACACACATATGGATGCCCGAACCGTAGCCGACGTGGCCCGACGTACGACGGGTGATGTCGTAGCTGTCGGGCTGCTCCCAGCGGCGCGGATCACGATTGGCCGCGGCCAGGAACATCAGCACCTTCTCGCCTTCAGGAATGCTGGCTCCACTGAGCTCGACGTCGCGGGTCGTGGTGCGGAAGAAGGTCTGGACCGGACTTTCGAACCGCACGGCTTCCTCGAAGGCGTTGCGCGCCAGCGTCGGATCGCCGCGCAACCTCTGGAACTGTTCGGGGAAGCGGGCGAGGCAGTAGACGGCGGCGCCGATGCCGTTGACGGTCGTGTCGAGACCGGCCGACAGCAACGAGCGCACCAGCAGCGGCGCTTCGGTCGCGGTAATGGCGCCGGTATCGACATGGGCGTGAATGCAGGCGCCGATGCCGCCCGGGTTGAGATTGTCGCGCTGGCATTGCTCGGCAACATAGGCCTGATGCGGCGCCGAGCGCTCGATCGCCTCCTTGCGGAGCTCGTTCGGCGGGCCGAAGGCATTGAACACCAGACTGGCGTAGGGCAGCAGATGCTCGCGGCCCTCCGGCCTCAGGCCGAGCGCATCCGGGAAGATCGACAACGGATAGGCTTCCGCAAGGTCCGCGATCGCGTCGAACCTGCGCTTCTCCAGCAGCGCATCGAGGCGGACCTCCGCGGCGGCGGCAAACTGCCCGCGAAGCTGCTTCATCACGGTCGCCGACAACACCGTGCTCAGCACGGCGCGGGTCCGGGTATGGGCGGGCGGGTCGGCCTCCAGGATCAGGCTCGCCGGCCGCCACGGCTTCTCCTTGGAAAAGTCGCTGAGGCCGACGCCGCGGCTGGAGCAGAAGGTCGCGGGATCGTTCAGCACCGCATGGACCTCGGCGTAGCGCGCCACGCCATAGACATTCCACTTGTCGAGATAGACCACCGGCCCGGCCTCGCGCAGCCGCTCATGGGTCGGGAATGGATCGGCGAAAAACTCGAGCGCGAACGGATCGACGTCGAGATGCGGGACGGACGCAGCTTCTGTTGCAGTCATCGGGACCTCCCGAGGTTTGATCTTGTCAACACGGGCCGCATATCTATTGCTCCCGGACAGTTTCGCAGCGATGATTTGAGAGATGAGCAGCCAGCCCCTCCCCCGAAAGCCCCGCCGGCCGAGACCGGCCGATCCCGCCGACGCCAGCGACGGCCCGCTGCTGGACCTTGATCGCTATGTGCCGGCGTTCATCACCTTCATCGGCAACAAGCTGTCGAACAGCGCCACCGCGTTTTACCAGAAGAATTTCGGCGTCAACGTCACCGAGTGGCGGATCATCTCGCAACTGGCGATCGAGCCGGGGATTCCCGCCTCCCGGATCTGCCAGGTGATCGGCTTCGACAAGGGGCCGGTCAGCCGCAACCTCGCGGCATTGCAGAAGCGCGGCCTGCTGACCATCCGCACCGCGCCGGACGACGGCCGCACCCATTCGATCACGCTGACCGCGCGCGGCCGCGCCGTCCACGACAAGGTCATCGTCGCGGCGCTGGAGCGCGAGCGGCGGCTGCTGGCCTGCCTGAAGAAGGACGAGCGCGAGGTGCTGATCGAGCTGCTGCGCCGGCTGCACGAGAATCTCGGCGCCGTGACCGGGCAAAGCACGACCTGACGGCGCAGCCGTGCCATGGGCGGCGCGCTGCGCCCCCACGGTCTTCGCCCGATCTTCCATGCGTGCCGTTCGCGCCGTGCTGCGCAACATTCTCCTCCCAAACGCGTGGCCGTTGACCGGCCCTGTCCCTATGGGTGCGGAAACTCGCACAGCTTAGTTGCTCTGGCAACTAAAAAGGCAGCCGCGTGCAGCGCGGCAAGTGGAAGCAGCGGGGACCTGGCGGGTTGGACGGCTGAAACCTGGATGATCCGTGCCACAAACGCGGTGTCGTCCCGGCCTCCGAGCCGGACCCATAACCACAAATGCTGATTATCGCATGTCGGCGGAACGACGAACTTTGTTCACAATATCGGCCGCGGAGTATGGGTCCCTGCTTCCGCGCAATTTGCGCACTAGGCAGGGACGACGGCAGTCTACGCGGCGCGCCGCTGGCGCGTCAGAGGCACAAATCGCCTCACACGCCCGCGCAGGCGATCGCCTGACCCGACCCGTCGTCCTCCAATACCGCCACTGCTGCGGCGCGGCGGGTCAGCACGGCGCGCTGGTTGATGTAGCCCTTGTCAGTGATCTCCCCGCCGTCGACCGAGGCGGGCTCGGCCAGCAGCAGCGCACGCGTGGCATGGCCGGAGGAATGGCCGCCTTGCGCCTTGAGCCGTGCCAGCCCCTGCCCGATCGCGGAACGGACCGCCGGATGGCCGATCACCTCCCGCGCATCGGCGCTCTCGGGCAGCCCTGCCAGCGAACAGCAGGCGGCGAGGTTCGGAAACACCAGGAAGCGCACCTCGTCGCGGCCGTGGCCGGTGACGACGATGTCCTGCGCGAGCGGCGCCAGCGCCGCGATGCCGGCGACGCGCAAGGTGCCGACGCTGACCCAGGTACCGGAATTGAGCTTGAAATCCTCCGCCACGCGGCCGTCGAAGAACAGGCCGAGATCAGGCCGTGCGGGATCGGCGAAGGTGACGGCGTCGCCGATCTTGTAGAAGCCCTCGGCATCGAAGGCCTCAGCGGTCAGCTCGGGCGCCTTCCAGTAGCCCGGCGTGACGTTGGGCCCGCGCACGCGGACCTCGAGCTTGTCGCCCGACGGCACCAGCTTGAGCTCGGTGCCGGGGATCGGCACGCCGATATTGCCGGAGCGCTTTGCCAGGAAGTGGCAATCGGTCGCCAGCGGCGAGGTCTCGGTCGAACCCCACGCCGACACCATCGGCAGCCGGCGGCCGACCGTCCGCAGCGACAAGTCCTCCAGCGCGTCCCACAGATTCTGCGGCAGCGCCGCGCCGGCATAGAAGGCGAATTTGGTGCCCTCGAAGAATTTTCTGCGCAGTTCGTCGTCGGTGCGCAGCGCCGCGATCAGCATGTCGAAGCCGCGCGGCACGTTGAAATAGACCGTCGGCACCACGCTGCGCAAGTTGGCCAGCGAGGTCGCGAACAGCCCGGGCGCCGGCTTGCCGCCGTCGATATAGAGCGTGCCGCCGTTGCGCAGCACCAGATTGAAATTGTGGTTGGCGCCGAAGGTGTGGCTCCAGGGCAGCCAGTCCAGGATCACCAGCTCCTCGCCCGCTTGCTCCAGGAACGTCCAGGTCTGCGCCTTGGCCTGCTGGCTCGAGGTCAGCATGCGCTGGGTGTTGATCACGGCCTTCGGCGTCCCCGTCGAACCCGAGGTGAACAGGAATTTTGCGATCGTGTCCGCCGTCACCGCCGCGAACGCCTTGGCGACCCCGGGCGCTTCCGGCGTGGCAGCGACGGTGCGGAACGGCAATGCGTCGGCATCGTAGGGATTGCCGCTGACGATGGTTGCGCGATGCAGCGACTTGATTGCGGCAAGCGCCGCCGCGAACGGCTTTGTGCTCGCGACATAGATCGCGCCGGGGTCGAGCAGCTCGATCATGCTCTTCAGCTTGTCGAAGTCTTTCGACATCAAGGAATAGGCCGGCGAGATCGCGGCCGAGGGCACCCCGACATGCTGCGCGGCGAGCGCAAACAACGCGTGATCGATGCCGTTGTCGGAGAGGATGACGAGCGGACGTTCCGTGCTCAGTCCTTGCGCGAGGACCCACGATGCAGCCCGCCGCACGACGCCGAGCGCGTCGTGATAGCTGACGGTGCTCCAGGGCGCATCGGCATTGGCGCGCTCGCCGAGAAAGCTGCGATCCGGCGCCTGCCGCGTCCAATGCTCCAGCCAGTCGCCGACGCAGCGGGCGCCTTGCTTCAGCGGCGTGGTGGAGCGAACCAGGATGCTGCCGTCGTCGCGGCTGACCGCAACGATCGCGGGCGTCGCGAACAGGCTGCTCGGATTGTCTCCGCCGGCGGCGGCCATCGTCATAGTTTCCTCCTCGCCCAAGTCTTGTCACCCAAGTCTTGTCACCCGTGTCTTATCGGGATCGCGCTGCAACATGGTGCGGCGCCGCGGTCCCGGCCGGGCTCTTTGGTGATAATGTTGCGGACATCAATTGTTGTCGTCAACAACAATCTTTCCCTCTCGCCTTGGGCGCGCTAGCCTGAGCTCATGGCGAACCAGCAAAAGACATCGCGCAAGGCGGCAGGAACGGCAGCGGCAATCCGCCACCCCCGGTCGCATGGAGCAAATGGCGGCGCGCCCAACGGCGACGCCGGCGACGACATCGGCCTCGACGCGCTGGTCGGTCACGCCGGCTATGCGGTGCGGCGCTTCCAGCTCTGGATCTTTCAGGATTTCATCAAGACGCTGGCGACGGTCGATATCCGCCCAACCCAGTATTCGGTGATGACCGTGATCGGGGCCAATCCGGGCCTCAGCCAGATGGCGGTGGCAAAGCGGCTCGGGATCGAGCGCGCGCGGCTGGTGCATCTGCTCGACAGCCTGGAAGACCGCGCTTTCGTCAGCCGCGCCCCCTCCGCCACCGACCGCCGCTCCCATGCGCTGCATCTGACGGCGCGCGGCAAGACCGCGCTGGCGCAGTTCAAGCGGCTCGCCGCCGAGCATGAGCGGCATGTCGCCGAGAAGATCGGCAAGGAAAATCGCAAACAGCTCCTGCAGATCCTCGCCTGTTTCACCTGACCTCGCGACGAGATTTCGGCTTGACCAGACCTGCCTACAAATTGGGCAGATACTCTCTCAAGCCGGCCCGAGCCCATTCCCGACGAGCGTTTCAAGCAACTGATATTGTGCAATAATCTGCCGCGCGACGGACGCGGGCGAATTGTACACAATGGCACATTGCTTGCTTCGATCAGGCTACAATTCCCTTGCGGATGGCGTCCGACGCCTCCCGCTCACGAGATGAGGCCAAGCACGTGACTGAAACTGTCGCCGCGATCGTCGCCGCGCACCGCGCCGGGACCATGACGCCGGCCCAAACCGTGGCGCGCAGCTACCAGCGCATCCGCGAGCACAATGACCCCGCCATCTTCATCAGCCTGCGCGACGAGAAGGATGCGCTTGCCGAGGCCGCGCGGCTCGCCGATCCGACGTTGCCGCTTTACGGCGTGCCGGTCGCGGTAAAGGATAATATCGATGTCGCGGGCCTGCCGACCACCGCCGCCTGCCCGGCGTTCGCTTACACGCCGGTGAAGGATGCCGCAGCGGTCGCGAAACTGCGCGCGGCCGGCGCCATCATCATCGGCAAGACCAATCTCGACCAGTTCGCCACCGGCCTGGTCGGCGTGCGCTCGCCCTACGGCATTCCCAGGAACCCGGTGCGTGGCGATCTGGTGCCGGGCGGATCGAGCTCGGGCTCCGCGATCGCGGTCTCAGCGGGCCTCGTGCCGCTTGCGCTTGGCACCGACACCGCGGGCAGCGGCCGTGTGCCGGCGATGCTCAACAATATCGTCGGGCTCAAGCCGAGCCTCGGGCTGATCTCGACCACCGGCGTCGTGCCGGCCTGCCGCACGCTCGACTGCGTCTCGATCTTCTCGCTCACCGTCGACGACGCGCTGGCCGCGCTCGCCGTGATGGCCGGGCCCGATCAGTCCGATCCGTATTCGCGCGACCGGGCGCTGGCCCCGCTGGCGAGCTTTCCGGCCAAGCTGAAGCTCGGCATTCCCCAAAGCGGCCAGCTGAAATTCTTCGGCGATCACGAGGCCGAGAAGGCCTATGGCGAGGCGTGCAAGCGCTGGCAGGCGCTTGGCGCCGATCTCGTCGCGTTCGACCTCGCACCGTTCTACGAGACCGCGCGGCTGCTTTATGAGGGCCCGTGGGTGGCGGAACGCTATCTCGTGATCCGCGACCTGCTCGCGTCGTCGCCCGAGGCGGTTCATCCGGTGACGCGCGAGATCACCGTCGGCGGATCGCGCCCCACCGCTGCGGACACCTTCTCGGCGCTGTACCGCCTCGAGGCGCAGCGCCGCGTCGCCGAGCGCAGCCTCGCATCGCTTGATGCGATCGTGCTGCCGACCGCTCCGACCGTCTATTCCACCGCTGACGTGCTCGCCAATCCGATCGAGCTGAACTCGCGGCTCGGTACCTACACCAATTTCGTCAACCTGCTCGATATGTGCGGCCTGGCGCTGCCGGCAGCGATGCGGCCCGACGGCGCGCCGTTCGGCATCACGCTGCTCGCCCCCGCCGGCCGCGACGCCGAGCTTGCCGGCATCGGCCGCGTGTTTCACGCCGACACCGGACTGGCGCTCGGCGCCAATTCACTTCCGCAGCCGCCGCTCACCGCCATACCGACGCAGGCCGGCTCCGACGACATCACCATCGCGGTGGTCGGCGCACATCTCTCCGGCATGGCACTGAACCACGAGTTGACGACGCTCGATGCGCGCCTGCTGGAAGAGGCGGTCACCGGGCCGGATTACAAGCTCTACGCACTCGACACCACGCCGCCCAAGCCCGGCATGCTGCGCATCGAGGCCGGCGCGGGCCATGCGATCAAGCTCGAGCTGTGGGCGATGTCACCGGCAGCATTCGGAACATTCGTCGCCGCGATCCCGCCGCCGCTGTCGATCGGCACGATCAGGCTCGCCGACGGACGGCAGGCCAAGGGCTTCATCGTCGAGCCCGCCGCGATCAACGGCGCGAAGGACATTTCCGCCTATGGCGGCTGGCGCGCATTCATGGCGGAGAGAGCGAAAGCCTAGCCGCTCCGGCGGTGGCTCCCTCGCCCCGCCCTTGCGGGGAGAGGGCGGGGGTGAGGGGCTGCTTCCGCGCACCGCTGCATTAGCTGCGCCCGCGGAGACTCCCCCTCACCCGCATCGCATCTTCGATGCGATGCGACCTCTCCCCGCAGGCGGCTCTCCGATTCACACATTTTGGAGTCTCAGGGTCGAGCCGTATTTGATGCGCTGGAAGTCGTCGAGGCGCCGGCGCATGGTTTTTGGGCCGGGTTTGTCATAGTAACCGGTCCAGCCGCCAAGACGAGCGATGACCCATGCGGCGAAGGCGAGCGATCCCTTTGAATGCGGGTTCTGTTGGCGCGCGGTTTTGCCT
>NZ_JADYVV010000063.1:0-55296 GCF_020194035.1 Bradyrhizobium sp. BRP56 | reverse complement strand
GACGCTGGACGATATTGCTCGCGAGCTAAACCCGATGGTTAGGGGGTGGATCGCTTATTATGGGCAATACACGCGCTCAGCGCTTTATCCTTTGGCCCGCTACATCAACCAGACGTTAGCTATTTGGCTGAAGCGAAAGTACAAGCGCTTCCATCACCGTTTAGGACGCGCGCGTCTCTTCCTGGAGAAGATCGCGCGTGAGAAGCGCAGGCTCTTTGTGCATTGGCAACTCGGCGATGGCGGCAAGCTTGCCTGATGGGAGCCGGGTGAGGCGAGAGTCTCGCGCCCGGTTCTGCGAGAGGCCGGAGGTGAAATCCCTCCGGCCTACTCACCCGACGGTGCCGGTGCTGGCCAAGCTTAAGACGGTTACCGGTCGGATCTGGACTTATGTTCGCGATGACCGGCCGTTTGGCGGCACGGATCCGCCGGCGGCCCTGTTCTACTACTCACGCAACCGGGCTGGAGAACATCCGCAAAGCCATCTTGCCGGCTATGTGGGCCTCATGCAGGCCGATGCCTTCGATGGATATAACCAGCTCTACAAGGCCCAAAGGAAGCCAGCTCCGATCCTTGAAGCGGCCTGTTGGAGCCACGGTCGCAGAAAGTTCTTCGACCTGGCGAAATCTGGAGAGGCGCCGATTGCCAGCGAGGCCGTGCGACGCATCGATATCCTGTTCGAGATCGAGCGCACCATCAACGGCAAAACGCCGGAACAGCGGCTTGCGGCACGTCGTGATAAGTCGAGGCCGATCGTCGCCGATCTCGAAATCTGGATGCGCCAGCAGCGAACCTTGCTCTCATCAGGCAACGGTACTGCAAAGGCGATCAACTACCTGCTCAACCGCTGGGCGGCGTTCACCCGCTTCCTGGACGATGGCCGCATCTGCCTCTCGAACAACGCTGCCGAACGAGCGCTACGCGGTGTGGCTATCGGAAGACGAAATTGGACCTTCGCCGGTTCAGATGCTGGCGGCAATCGTGCCGCCGCTGTCTATACCCTGATCGAAACCTGCAAGATGAACGACGTTGATCCGCAAGCCTGGCTCGCTGACGTGTTGGCCAGGCTTCCAGATCACCCCGTCAACAGAGTCGCCGACCTGCTCCCGTGGAATTGGAAGGCGACCCAACAGCCAAAGCGGCCGCTGCCTGAGGCGCCGCGGCAGACCGGCGCGACTAGCCGGGGTGCTGGCCGGATGCGTACGAACGGCTGGCAGCTCTCCACAAACCAAAAACATAGAGATCAGCTAACGTCTCGAACCCGTGTGTTCGGAACAGCGCTTACGTTGATCCGGTCAAATCGCTCTTCTCAAAACAAGCCGACTTCAAATTTGAACTAGGCCAAGTGCTCCCGCCAGGGTGACACGCTTCTTTGGCTTGTGGCGTTTGCGCCATAATACCGCGCTTCTAGCGGTGCCGTTAGTGCTTCGCTTCGATATTGACCTTCAAGAATGAAAATAGATCTTTTCTAGCAGCCAGAAGATCCAGGGCTTACGCGGAGGAATTCTAATCGACTGGAACGGGTCAACAGCTGCCGGTTCCACGGCGCGATATATGCGGCCATTTGTGTTTGGATTACTGTTGTCGCTTGTCGAGAAATAGAGAAAAACCCAATCATCCTTCCGGTAGGAAAACCGACCGTGCCCTATGTCTCCAATTTCGATGTCCGCGCAGTGGGCCGGCCCGAGGGGACGGCCATCCTCGGTCAGTTCAAGTCGCGATTGATGGGGTGCTTCAGCGGTATCGGCTATTGCTCGCGAAACGGATGGCTGGTAGCGCCAAGCGTAGCCGCCATAGTACTCGAACGGGCCATACATTATTGTTGGATCGGTGGGCGGTAGAGTGTCCAGATAGAGCCCGATCGGGATGTATATGACCAGCACCGCGGCGAGCGCGTGCCATTTGTTGATTTTCAGTATCCGCGTCGTCACGTCCTGAAGAGGGGGCACGGGATTTCCAGAGTGGTCCGTAGACGAAAGGCTTTGAATCGTCGGATCAAGTGCCCTGAAAATGGTCTGCCCCGAAGTTCTTCAGGCGTGTTCATGATCCGTGTCGTCATCTGAGTGCTATGCAAGCTGCGCGATAAGCCAAGTCAGATACGTTGCGCCGACCGGCGGGAAGAGCATGGCAGAGCTTTTCAGTAGAACGCCGGTGCATGTTACCCCACTGCACATTTCCCAATTAGAGAATAAAAATTGTCCTGCCGCAAATAATCCAACTCCGAAGGAAAGTGTCGCTCGCTCGTCCGTTCCTATGGTCGCGTCTGAAATGACGTCAATAGTGTCTCGGACACTATGCTCCAGGAACCACCAAGCCGGCCAAAAAAGTACGCACAAGGTCTGGCGTGCACCTAAGCGTCCTTCGTGCTTGCGGTAGAAGTGCCCCGCCGTGGCCAGTATGCCCAGCGCGTAAATAAGGAAAAATGGCGCGAGCAGCTTGAATGAAGGCATTGTTTTCCACCCCTTGAACAACAATAACTTTGGTCTATCAACACCTGCGCCGGTGGTCCCGTATCCGGCCCGGATTGCTCGTAGCACGATGCAACTTAGCGAAGCATCTCCGTGAAATTACGAGAACGGAAAAAATGGCAATTTACTCGCCCCGGTCCCGTTGAGTGGATAGCAGGCGCGGCAGTGGCGCCATCCGGGGGCGCGGCGCTGCAGCTTCCCCGTCTTCCCAAGTCTTCTCCGATCGCTTGTGCCGGGCCGCGGCAATAGACCCTATCAGCACCAGCGCGAGGCCCGCGGCGATCATGAGAGCCGGAACCATCTTCTCCCAATCAAAAAGCGGGGCACTCACTTGATAGCTATTTGGCATCATTTACGGCTTGCGCCCTCGCCTGAAGGCCGAGCAATTGAGCTTGGATCATGCTAATGCGATTGTTGACCTCTGCAATCAATTTGTAGGTTCGGTCCAACTCAATGCTCTGCTGGGCTAGCCGCTGTTGCTCAATTCGACGCAGCTCGAGTGTGGCATCTATCGCTGTCGAGCCCAATTGCCTTCGCTGCACCTCAGACAAGCCAATCGAGATGATATTAATAACGACGGCAGCAGTAACGATAGCTCGCGTAGAAATTGTCATGAACAGTTTCCTTGCCCGAGGCAGAAGATGCGCAATGACGGCAATCGAAGGCAGCAAGGCGATCAGATAGACCACAGCAGCAAAAGCGAACGGTGTGAGCCGGTCGCCACCAGCGCTGTATGACATACCGTGTAATTTTAGCGAACGACACCTCAATCAGGATCTCGCTGTGGGGGAGCCTTATCGAGTGCCCGCCGGGTACCTCCGTAGAGTTGAAACGACTCCGACAAACCCTGCTCGCGGCCCTCGCGAAAGGCAAATCGATATGTCGCCCGGACGCACAGTGCGAGGATCAAAATCGAAATTGCCGCGAGAATGAGCCAAGTCATCATGCAGGCCAGCCAATGGTAAGGCGTCGACTAACGTCGACGGCAGCTCGAACATAATAGCGGTGAAAGAGTTTTTTGAATATAAGGACTCCTATCCCTTGGCGGAGGCGGTCACTACCGTATTTTTACGGTGAATCGGTGAGCGGGAGTAAGCGTATGAGTGGGCGTGCGACTACTCGAAAAGAGTTTTATTATTGGGCATCGCTGTTGTTCAGTTTCTCTCCCCTCTGGATTCTTGTGGGACTTCTTACCTTTTTCAAATGGTGATTTCTATCTAGTCCGCAGACCCGCTGGTATGCGACCGGTGGTCTCGCTGTTGGGGAGCTCAAGTATTCGTCCGCGGTCAACCTTGGAATCCAAGTCTTCGGGTCGGATCTCGGCGGCACGACTCCGTTCGGCGCGTTCAGCTTTCCAATCGGTACGGCGGTGAGTAGCATCGATACCCGAGTCGGTTCGATCGGGCGTCGAGTGCAAGTTCACCCGGAATTGGTCGGCGAAGCTCGAATACGCATTTCGGAAGTAAGACTTACTTCGTCGGAACCGCTGACCAGGCGGACGTCAGCTTTCCACAATCATATTCTGCGTGTCGGCTTCAACTATGCGTTCACTCCAACACCGGTTGTTGCAAATACTGAGCTGCGCAGCGCGAACTCCCTTCGATGCCCGACAATCTTGCCGGGCATTGTTGTTTCTGACCTGGCTCACACCACCTTGGCGTCCCTGAGCTTGGCAATCTCGTCGGAGCTGAAGCCGAACTCTTTCAGCACCTCGTCGGTCTGTTCGCCGAATTCCGGCGGCCGCACCACCATCTTGCTCGGCGTGCGCGACAGCGTCACGGGCTGGCCGACTAGGCGGATGGGGCGGTTTTCATCGTTCGGCACGTCTTGCGCAATGCCGAGATGCTTGACCTGCGCGTCCTCGAACATCTGGTCGATGGCATAGATCGGCCCGCAGGGCACGCCGGCCTCGTTGAGCGCGCGGACCCAGGTCTCGGTCGACTTCGTCAGGGTGCACCTCTCGATCTCGGCGTTGAGCGCGTCGCGGTTTTTTGAGCGGGCAGAGGCCGTCGCGTAGTCGGGATGGCCAAAGAGCTCCGGCGCACCGATCGCCTGCGCGCAACGCTCCCAGATCCGCCCGCCCGTGGTGGCGATGTTGATGTAGCCGTCCAAGGTCTTGAACACGCCGGTCGGGATGCTGGTCGGGTGGTTGTTGCCGGCCTGCTTGGCCACCTCTCTCTCCATCAGCCAGCGTGCGGCCTGGAAGTCGAGCATGAAGATCTGTGCCTGGAGCAGCGAGGTCTGCACCCACTGGCCCTTGCCGGAGACCTCGCGCTCGAGGAGCGCGGTGAGAATGCCCATGGCGCAGAACAGGCCCGCCGTGAGGTCGGCGACGGGAATGCCGACCCGCATCGGTCCGCCGCCGGGCGCGCCGGTCACCGACATCAGGCCGCCCATGCCCTGCGCGATCTGATCGAAGCCCGGCCGCTTGTGATAGGGGCCGTCCTGGCCGAAGCCGGAGATGCTGCCATAGACGATGCGCGGGTTGATCGCGGCGAGGCTCTCATAGTCGATGCCGAGCTTCTTCTTCACGTCGGGGCGGAAATTCTCGACCACGACGTCGGCCTTGGCGGCGAGGCGCTTGAAAACGGCGAGCCCGCGCTCGTCTTTCAGGTTCAGCGTCATGGCCCGCTTGTTGCGGTGCAGATTCTGAAAGTCGGAACCTCGCCGGGGGCCGCCCGGCTGCTCGCCACCGGCATCCTCGGTCAGCGCGTCGATCTTGATGACATTGGCGCCCCAATCCGCGAGCTGCCGCACGCAGGTCGGCCCGGAGCGGACCCGGGTCAGATCGAGCACGGTTAAGCGCGACAGGGCTTCCGAGGCATGCGGAAAGGGCATTGTGAAAGGGCTCCGGGACAGATTGCGGGCCTACCATAGCGCCGAAAGACCCTGCGGCAAGCCTGGGCCAGCGCGGATGCCGCCTGTCGAAATGCAATGGCTGGCGCGGTTTGCTGCGCTGCGTGAAGGGATCAGCGCGACAGGCGCTTCAGTTCCGAGCGCGCCTTCTCGGCCAGCGGGTCATCGCCGTAGCGCGCAATGAAAAGCTCAAAGGCCTCCCGCGTTCCTTTCCGGCGGGCGGCTTCGTATTCCTCGGCCACCGCGGCAGCAGGATCGCGGGCCATTGGCATGGTGGGTGATCGTCCCGCCTTGCCGCTGTCATCCGCATTGGCCTTCTCCACCATGACGGGCAGTCCTCCGAAGGGCGTGTGATTGAATCCGGCGAGCGCCGCAAGGGCGCCAAACAGGCCGGCCGCGAGTGAAGATCGTTTCATGAAACCCTTCAAATTACCGGCGCCGCGGGAACCGAGGTTCTTGCTTGCGCCTCGTATGAGTACGGGGTTTGATAGCTAACAGCGCAATTATGGCAGAGGTCCGGGCGCTCTCGCCGCATTTAAACCAAACGTTCAACTCTCTAGCTAGAATCATCTGTTAACGCCTCGCATCGGATGGGCTTGCTGCTTCGGAGTTTCCCTTTGGCTACCGCTGTCACGGTCACCAAGACCAACGACGCCGACATAGACGGCCTGCTGTCGGGCTACAAATGGTCGGGCCCGATAACCTATAGTTTCCCGGATTCGCCCAGCGACTACGCCAATCCGTACGCTGGCGGCAGCAGCGAGCCGACCACGTCGGGCTTTGCCTCGGCGCCGACCCAAATGCAGGCTGCGATCAACTACGCCATTGGATTGATCAACGGCTACGCCAACGCCAACATCCAATACGCGGGCACGAACGGCGCCGACATCATGATCGCGCAATCGCCGTCGGCTAACCCGACTTCCTACGCCTACTACCCCGGCAATTATGCGTCCGGCGGCGACATCTGGTTCGGGACCCAATACAATTACTCGCTCGCCAAGCTTGGCAACTACTATTTCACGACCGCGCTCCACGAACTCGGCCACGCCGTTGGTCTCAAGCACAGCCAGGAGACCGGCGGAGTTGCCAACGTGGCCGTGCCGAGCGCACATGACGACAGCGAATACACTGTCATGAGCTATCGCAGCTATGTCGGGGCGTCCGCGACGAGCGGCTACACCAATGAGGCCTATGGATATCCGCAGACCTTTATGGCCAACGATATCCTCGCGCTCCAGACGATGTACGGCGCGAACTTCACGACCCAGAGCAGCAACACTGTCTACACCTGGAATCCGACCACGGGGCAGGAGTTCATCAACGGTGTCGGGCAGCTCGCGCCCGGCGGGGGCGTCGGCGGCTCGGCCAACCGGATCTACGAGACTGTGTGGGACGGCGGCGGCGTCGACACCTACGATCTGTCGAACTACACGACGAACCTGAGCATCAACCTCAACCCCGGTGCGTCGTCGGTATTCTCCTCCGTTCAACTGGCCTATCTCGGCGATGGCCATTACGCATCGGGCAACGTCTACAACGCCTATCTCTATAACGGCGACGCGCGTTCCTACATCGACAATGCCAACGGCGGGTCCGGCAACGACATGATCTTGGGCAACGCAATTGGCAACGTCCTGAACGGCGGCTCGGGCAACGATACGATCACCGGCGGCGGCGGCAACGACACCATCTTCGGCGGCTCCGGCACCGACACCGCTGTGTATTTGGGCAACAGGGCGAACTACACAGTTAGCTACAACGCAAGTTCGCAGACCTTCACGATAAGCGACCAGCGCGCCGGTTCACCGGAGGGCATTGATAACGTCACTGGCGTTGAGTATTTCCAGTTTGCCGATCGCACGATCGCGGCCTCCTCGGTGCTCCCGCCGATCGTCATCGAAGCCGCTGGTTCGACCAAACTGGACCAGATCGGCAGCTACTATTTTCTCAATGCCGTCAGCGGCGGTACGGGCCCATCAGTCAAATATGCCGGGACGCCTTTTGATGCATCCACTCAGGTCGGAGCCTGGACGCCGATCGGGGCGGAGCAGACGGCAAACGGATATCAGATTGCGTGGAAGGTGATCGGTTCGGATCAGTACTTGGTCTGGAACGCCGACAGCAACGGCAACTATGTCTCCTCTGCGACCGCGGTTGTCTCAGGAAGCAGTGCAATCCTTGAAGCATTTGAGAGCAGCTTCCATCAGGACCTCAACGCCGACGGCGTGAGCGGCATACCTGCGGCGAGCGTAACCGTGGTCGAAGCCGCTGGTTCGACCAAACTGGACCAGATCGGCAGCTACTATTTTCTCGATGCCGTCAGCGGCGGTACGGGCCCATCAGTCAAATATGCCGGGACGCCTTTTGATGCAGCCACTCAGGTCGGAGCCTGGACGCCGATCGGGGCGGAGCAGACGGCAAACGGATACCAGATTGCGTGGAAGGTGATCGGTTCGGATCAGTACTTGGTCTGGAACGCCGACAGCAACGGCAACTATGTCTCCTCTGCGACCGCGGTTGTCTCAGGAAGCAGTACAATCCTTGAAGCATTTGAGAGCAGCTTCCATCAGGACCTCAACGCCGACGGCGTGAGCGGCATACCTGCGGCGAGCGTAACCGTGGTCGAAGCCGCCGGCTCGACCAAACTGGACCAGATCGGCAGCAACTATTTTCTCGATGCCGTCAGCGGCGGTACGGGCCCATCAGTCAAATATGCCGGGGCGCCTTTTGATGCATCCACTCAGGTCGGAGCCTGGACGCCGACCGGGGCGGAGCAGACGGCAAACGGATATGAAATTGCTTGGAAAGTTTCGGGCGCCGATCGGCATACCGTTTGGAACACGGACAGCAGCGGCAACGCCATCTCGGATACTATTGGTGTTGCTGTAACCGTCCAGACATCGGTGCCTCCATGTCCTGCATCGCAAGGGGCCTGGATCGCAGCTAGCAATGATAGTTTCGTATTTCACCGGGACATCGATGGGGGCGGTGTAGTGAATGCCGGAAGCGCGGAAATTGTCGCACCTGATGGATTTTCTTTGGTTACTACCTGTAAACAGCTGATGGAGCTCTTGCACGAAACGCCGAGCGATCAATCCCACGCCATGTCTGAGTTAGGGAGCGATTTTCATGATGCCGTCATGGGGCGGGATACAACCAACGTACGTATGGCCGACCTGAACACGGGCTACTTCGTTGTCCATTAGGCTGTGTGGACAGTTGCCTTAGCCAGAGCGGAGCGGTAGCGATCGTTAAGATGGCGAAGTAATTTCGAGCGGTTTTTCGTAGCGCGTTGCGACGCGCCTGAACCGCTGCAGTTTTGAGAAGCAGCGTTCGATCACGTGACGCTCGGCATGGAGAGGCTTGTTGAACGGATGTTTGATTGCCCATGAGGGGGTGTTCGCGAGATGACTTGTGTGCCTTTTTGCGCCGATGGTGGATAGCAACGCATCCGAATCGTAGGTCGCATCGCCGTCAGCACATTGGCTGAGAGCCCCTCGATGAGCGGTTGGGCTTGAGGCGCTTCGCCAGCTTGACCTGCCGTTAGGCCGATGGCTGTTCTGCTGCGCGCGCTCGCCGTCAGCGCGCGGCTACGACAATTGGCGTACAGGCGCGTCCTGGGATGCGACCGGGCTCGAACCCGGTCACTTCTCGTTCTATCTCTGCATCATCCGGCAGCCTCTACGGCCTCACGACGGTCCTTGCGCGGCGGTCGAGAGACCTTCGTCACGCGCGCAGGCCCGCCGCGTGATGACGGTGCTCGAGTTGGCGCACGCAGTGAGCCCGGAACGTGCCTGGGTCAGATCGAGCATGGCGAAGCCCGACAGGGCTCCGGATGTGGCGGAAAGGGCATTTAGATACCTCTTATTTGAACGGGCGGCTTTGGGTCTCTGCTTATCTGCTTTAGAATTTAGACAGGCCTTTCCAATTGTTGCTTGAACGACAAGCCAGGCCGGAAACAACCAGCCATGGTTCCGTGAAGATCGGCTCCTGTATTTTGCGGTCCTGGCCTGGCCCCACACCTCCCCGCCGTCTGCGAACCCTCGACAATCACCGCGCCGGCTGCTAGCCCGTCGTCATGCCGAATGGGTTTTGCCCTTACGGAAGAGGCACTTGAGGCGTATCGGAGCGATGGACCGAAAGCGGGCATGGCGGTGAAAAAGGGTCCATCCGATCTGCTCGGTAACTCGGCATGGAACGCGACCGCCTTCGCGGTCGCGGTGCTGCTCAATCTCGCGATCCTGCCGTTCGTGATTTTCCGGCTCGGTCTCGCCGCGTTCGGCGTTGCGGGTCTGGTGACGGCCTGTGTCGCGCCGGCGCTGATGTTCAGCAATGCGCTCGGCCTTTCGACGGCGCGCGAGCTCGCGCAAAGGTTGGAACCGTCCGACCGCGACCTGGCACGGCGATTTTTCGCGACCGCTCTCGCGCTTGCCATCGTCCTTGGCGGCCTGATCGCGGCGTTGCTTGCCTTTGCCGGCGCGCCACTCGCACGACTGGGATTCCACCTCGGCGGCCCGGCCGCCGACGACCTCGGGCTCGCCTTCGCATTGGCCGGCGCCGGTTGGCTGTTCCAGTGCCTGTTCGCCGTCTTCCTCTCGCTGTTCACGGCGCGTCAGGACTATCGGCGGATCGCGTCGATCAGCATCACGGGCACGGTGGTGACGACGATGTCGATGCTGCTGCTGATCCCCTACGCGCCGCGTGCCTCCACCTTCCTTGGCTGTCAGGCCTTGGGCTTTGCAACAAATCTCGTGATGGCTTTTGCCTGGTCGCGCCACGCCATCAGTGACTGGCTGGCACGGCCAGCGCTCGATCGCGGTGCGCTGCGTGCACTGGTCAAGCTTGGCGGTTGGCAGTTCGCAGCACAAAGCGGCGCGCTGTTCGCCGGGCAGGCGGACCGCTATCTGCTCGGAGCGCTGTTGCAGCCGCAATTCGTCGGCTTCTACAGCGTTGCGCAGCGGCTGGAGGAGGCGGTCTATATCGGTGTGCTGAAGATCGGCGAGATCTTGTTCCCGTTCTTCAGCACCCTGCAGAGGGAAGATGATGATCGCAAGGTCGACCTCCTGCTGCGCTCGTCCTGGATTCTCAATGTGCTTGCCGCGAGCGCGCTGGGCGGCCTGATCCCGGTCGCAGGCGCATTGCTGCATCGATGGACCGGCGCCGAGGTCGCCGCCGAGGCCCAGCTGGTGCTGGTGGTACTCGCGATCAGCGGAATATTGGGGTCCAGCGCCAATGTGTTTGCGTTCTATCTGCTGTCGCAGGGGCGCTCCAGTTCCAACGCGCTGATCTCGCTCGTCACGGGCATCTTCACGCTGGTGACCAGCGCCGTCGCGCTGCCATATTTCGGCTGGGAGGCGGCCGGTTGGAGCTCCTGTGTCGGGATGGTCGCCCAGATGGTGATCACCGTGCTGTTGCTGCGGCGAACCTTCCGCCTTTCAGGTATGTGGTCACGGATGTTGCATTTCGTATTGATTCCGCTCGGCACGGGAGTAGCCATCGCGCTGGCGCTGCGTTCGCAGCTCGGCCACGCGTCATTCGACTACGCGCCGTCATGGTGGTATGTGGTGTCGCTCTACGGAGTGTCGGCGGGGGCGATCTTTGTCGCCGCCGTTGCCGCCTCGCAGCTCGGTCCCTATCGCGCCGTGTGCTGGCGGGATCTTCGCGTCATCAGCAGTCGCTTCCTGCCCTTCAAGGCCATCTAGACATGTGCGGCATCGCAGGCATCGTCAATCTGCGCGGCGCTTCCGTGGAGCCGGCCGACATCTCGCGGCTCACCAATTTGATCGCGCATCGCGGTCCGTTCGGCGAGGGCACCTGGTTCAATGCCAAGCGAAACGTCGCCTTCGGCCATCGCCGGCTCGCCATCATTGATCCCGGTGAGGGCGGCTATCAGCCGATGGTGTCAGCCGATGGCCGCCATGTGATCGTCTACAATGGCGAGATCTACAACTTCCTCGAATTGCGCCGCGAGCTCGAGGCGAAGGGCGCGGTTTTCCGCAGCCAGTCCGATACCGAAGTGGTCCTTGCCGCCTGGCAGGCTTGGGGCGAGGACATGCTGCTGCGCTTCAACGGTATGTGGGCGCTGGCGATCTACGACACGGCCACGGATGATCTGTTCCTGGCGCGCGATCGCTTCGGCATCAAACCGATGTTGTATGCGCTGTCGTCCGGGCGCTTCGTGTTCGCGTCCGAGCAGCGCGCGCTGGCGCGGAGTGGGTTGGTCGAAACGTCGCTCGATGTCGATGTGGCGCGGCGGCTGTTGCTTGACCCGTTCGGGATCGAAGGCAGCGAACGGACGCTGTTCGCGCAACTGCGCCGCCTGCAGGGCGGCCACTGCATGTGGTTACGCCAGGGGCGTGTGCAGGTGCGCCGCTGGTGGCGGACCGTGGACCATCTGCCGGCGATTCCGGATACCGAGACGGCGCGCGTCGAGCGCTTTCGCGACCTGTTTCAGGATTCCGTCGCGCTGCGGATGCGCAGCGATGTTCCGATCGGGACCTGTCTGTCCGGCGGCTTCGATTCGTCCGCGGTGATCTGCGCCATGGCGACCCATGAGAAGGCCGGCATGGGACCGCGGGACTCGACGGCCTGGCGACACGCCTTTGTCGCGACCTTTCCCGGCGCCAGCAACGACGAGCGGCCGATGGCGGAGGAAGCGGCCGCGTGGGCCGAGGTGGCACCGAGCTTTCTCGAGATCGGGCGCTCCGACGCGCTCACCGACCTTGACCGCATCCTCGACGATAATGACGACGTCTATATCGGGCTGCCGAGCGCGCCGTGGTTGATCTATCGCGAGCTCCGGCGCCAGAACGTCACCGTGTCACTCGACGGCCACGGCGCGGACGAATTGATGGGCGCCTACCTGCAGGAGGGGCAGTCGGCCGCATTCCGGATCCGGAACGCAGCAGCCGCGCTCACCTCACGATCGCAGCTGGCGCAGCGCGGCATCGACTTCCTGCGCGCGCAGATGATCAAGCGCGAGGGGCACTACTTCCTGCGCGGAGGCGCTGCGGCCGCGCCTGCGCCGCTGCCGCTGGTCGCCGAGGATGACGAATTGCCTGATACATGGGGCGCGTTGAACCGGCGCCTCTACCGCATGTTCCATTCGACCACGCTGCCTACCATTCTGCGCAATTTCGACCGGCTCTCGATGGCGCACGGGATCGAGGTCCGCATGCCGTTCATGGACTGGCGGCTGGTCACTTACACGATGGCGTTGCCGGAAACGAGCAAGTCGGCTGATGGCCTGACCAAGGTGGTGGCGCGGCAGGCGATGGCGAACCTGATGCCCGAAAGCATCCGCACCGCGCGCCGCAAGGTAGGCTTCAACTCGCCGATGCCGGAATGGCTGAACGGGCCATTGGCGGGCTGGACGGCAGAGCTGCTCGAGCGGAATGTTCCGGCATTCGCCGAGTTTGTCGACGAAACGCCCCTTCGAAAGACGGTCGGCCGCTTGACGGCGTCGCAGAGCTGGGATTGGAAGAGCGTCGGCCGGATCTGGCCTTACTTGAACATGAAATGGATGTTGGCAAGGTCCGCGTAACCAATGCGTCTGTTCCAGAATAGCGGTCTCTATCCGTCCTATTTGCCGAGGCTGAACCAGCTCGCGGCAAAAGCGTCAGGTTTCGACGCGCGCCGCGACGTGTTCCTGCATGATCGATTTGGCGCCGCGCATTTTCTAAAGCCCGTGCTCGACGGCGCAGCTGAAGCCTTCTTCACGAATGGCGACGACGAGGTGCTGCAGCGCCAGTGGGCGCGTGAGCAGGGCATGAAGGAATCGCCGACGCTCGAGGCCATTCTGCTCGCGCAGATCGAGCATCATAGAACCGAGGTGTTCTACAATCTCGATCCGGTGCGCTATCCGAGTGCGTTCGTCGCCAAGCTTCCCGGCTGCGTGAAGAAGATGCTGTGCTGGCGCGCCGCGCCTTCCGGAAATGCCGATCTGACCGCCTATGGCGCGGTGCTTGGAAACTTCCCCTCGATCCTCGAGGCGTGGCGCAGCAAGGGGTGCCGGGCGGAGCTCTTCTTTCCCGCGATCGACCCTGTCATGGAGCAGTACGGCCACGGCGAACGGCCGATCGACGTGGCGTTTGTCGGTGGATATTCGCGGCATCATAGCGCGCGGGGCAGGACGCTCGAACAGGTCGCCGCCCTGGCGGCTGATCGCAAGATCGTGTTCTGCCTCGATGCGTCGCGGCTGACGCGGCTTGCCGAAAGCGCGGTCGGTCGATTGCTGCCGCTGCGCAAGCACCGCCGCCCCGACGCCATCGCGCGAATCGCGAGGTTGCCGCTGTTCGGCAGGGACCTCTACGAGCTGTTCGGATCGGCGAAGATCGTGCTCAACGGCGCAATCGACATGGCTGGCAGCGACCGCGGCAATATGCGCTGCTTCGAGGCGATGGGTTGCGGGTCGCTGCTCGTGTCGGATGCCGGCAACTATCCGGAGGCGATGCAGGACGGCGTCACGATGCGCACCTACGACGTTCCCGAGCGGGCCGCCGAGGCGATCTCACGCAGCCTGCAGGATTGGCCTCAATGGGCCGGGATCGCCGCCTCCGGCCGGAGCCGTGTGCAGGAGACCTACAGCAAGGCCTCGCAGTGGGCACAGTTTATCGATCTCGTCGCGCGGATTGAGCCATGATAGACGTTGCACAGATCCGAGCGGAGGGCGATGGGGCCGCGATGATGTCTGCAAGCAACTTGATCCATCAACTCAAATGGGGGCCGACGAATGTACCGTGCCGCACTGTAGCGCCGAAAAAAGGAGGCGACGATGCGAGTCTGTTCGCCCGGTACAGCGGCGGGCGCGACCGGTTCAACGAGCAAGCATCTATGCTAACGCCATCGCCCAGAATTGAGTTGAGCTGATGAATCTCGACTATTGCCTGCAACGACTTGTGGGACGGGCAACCTGCCGTCTTGGAGCTGGTGCAAAATTGATGCGGACAGCACGCATCCGCAACATTCGTTGCGACAGCGATCGAATCGTCGTCGGAGATAACAGTATTATCCGCGGGGAGTTGATGACCTTCGCGCATGGTGGAGAGATCAGGATCGGCGAGTGGTGCTACGTCGGCGAAGGAACCCGGATCTGGTCTGCGACCTCGATCGAGATCGGCAACCGCGTCCTGATCTCGCATTCGGCGAATGTTTTCGACAATCTCACGCACCCGCTGCGGGCGGCCGAGCGGCACAAACAGGTCCAGCAGATTTTCACCCGTGGGCATCCGAACGATATCTCGCTTGATGAGAGTCCGGTCAAAATCTGCGATGATGCGTGGATCGGCGCGGGTGCGATGGTCTTGCGCGGTGTGACGGTGGGCCAGGGCGCTATCGTCGCGGCCGGCGCGGTTGTGACCAGGGATGTCGCGGCGTTTTCGATCGTTGCGGGCAATCCGGCCGTATTGGTGAGGGAGCTTGGGCCCGATGAACGGTGAGCGCAAGTTTACCACCTGGGAGGACGCGGTGGTCTGGCTGCGCAATCAGCCGGACCAGCGCCAGCTTGTGCTCGATGCATTCTACGACGATCCGCTGGCCGACGCTGCCGAACGCTATTTCCGGAGCTCCGAGTGGCAGGCGGTCGCTTCGCTGCTGGCCGGCCGGTCCGGCGCCGCGCTCGATGTTGGCGCCGGCCGCGGCATTGCGAGCTACGCGCTCGCCCGAACCGGCTTTGCCGTGACGGCGCTCGAGCCGGATCCCAGTGCGATCGTGGGAGCGGCGGCGATCCGCGATCTGGCAGGGCAGACGCAACTGCCGATCCGGGTGGTCGAAGAGTTCTCCGAGCGGCTGCCGTTCGCCGATGCGGCGTTCGATCTCGTCTTCGCCCGCGCCGTGCTGCACCACACGCGCGATCTCGAGGGAGCATGCCGGGAGATGTTTCGCGTGCTGCGGCCCGGCGGCATGCTGATCGCCGCGCGCGAGCATGTCATCAGCAAGGAGGCGGACCTTCCCCAGTTCCTCGCGCAGCATCCGCTGCATCATCTTTACGGGGGCGAGCATGCCTTCCTGCTCGATCGCTATATCGGCGCGCTGACCGCCGCAGGGTTTTCCGCGATCGACACGCTGGCGCCGCTGCAAAGCCCGATCAACCTGTTTCCCTATACGGTGGAGACCCTGAAATCGGCGATCGTGACCAGGTTGACGCAAAAGGTTCCGGTGGCGCCGCTGTGGCGAACCGCGTTTGCGTCACGCCTTGTGTTCGGCTCGCTGCTGTCGATGGCCGAACGTTTCGACAATCGACCGGGCCGGCTCTACTCCTTTGTCTGTCACAAGGCGTGAGCGATGATCGTCTGGGTCACAGGCGCGAATGGGTTCATCGGCCGCCATCTCGTGCATGAGCTGGCGGGAGCGGGCCATGCGGTGCTCGGCGTCGGGCATGGCGCACTCGATGCAGCGGAAGTTCGCCGGCTTGGTTTGCAGAGCTGGATCAACGGCGAGATCGACGCGGCCAATCTCAACGCGCTTGCCACCGCCCACGGGCTGCCGGCGCAGATCTTTCATCTGGCTGGCGGATCGTCGGTCGGCATCTCGATCGAGCGGCCGTTCGAGGACTTTTCGCGGACCGTGGCGAGCACCGCGCGGCTGCTCGAATGGCTGCGCGGATCCGCGCCGACCTGCGCCGTGATCGCGGCGTCAAGTGCGGCCGTCTATGGAGCCGACCATGTCGGCCCGATCGCTGAAAGCGCGATCGCAACTCCGATGTCGCCCTATGGGCAGCACAAGTTGATGATGGAGCAATTGTGCCGGAGCTACGCGCAGTCGTTTGGCATCCGCTGCGCGATCGTGCGGTTGTTCTCGGTTTATGGACCCAATCTGCGCAAGCAGCTGCTCTGGGACATCTGCTCGCGGCTGGCGGCCAAGGAGCAGGTGCTCACGCTTGGCGGGACCGGCAACGAAATCCGCGACTGGACCGACGTTCGCGATGTCGCAAGGCTGCTCGCAAGCGTCGCAGCGCCGTCGTCGCCGGCGGCCTTCCGGGTCATCAATGGCGGGTCGGGCCGCGGGACCAGCGTTGCCGATATCGCAGCCGGTCTCATCCGGGAGTGGGGCGGCAATACCGTTGTGCGGCACTCGGGCGTAAGCCGGCCCGGCGATCCCCTGAGCCTGTTGGCCGATGATGCCGTGCTGCGCCAGATCGGGTTCGATTGGCGCATTCCGCTCGATCGGGGCCTTGCCGATTACGTGGCCTGGTTCAAGGGGCAGGCTTCGTGACGCCCCGCCCATTGCGGTTCGCGTTCAGTCACATTTCGCGACGGCTTTGGGCCGGCGGCTACAATTATCAGCGCAATCTGTTTGCGGCGCTTGCCAGGTTTCTGCCCGGCGAATTCGTTCCGATCGTCTTTGCCGGGAACAGGGCCGAGCAGAATGAGCTCGCGGAGCTTGCCGGAATACCGGGTGTCGAGGTCGTTCGATCGGAAGCGTTCGATGGACAGCCAGGGTTGGCCGCGGCACTCGGGCTTGGTCTGGATCGCGGAGCCGCGGCGGCGTTTCGCGGCGCCGGGATTGACGTCGTCGTCGAATCGGCACGTTTCTTTGGTTGGCGACTCGCGCATCCGGCAGTGGCGTGGATTCCGGATCTGCAGCACCGCTCGCTGCCGCAACTGTTTCCAACGACGGCACGCTGGCGCCGCGAGCTTGGCTTTCGCATGCAAATCGCCTCGGGCCGAACCATCATGCTGAGCAGCGAGAGCGCGCTGCGTGATTTCAAGGCCTACTATCCAGGCGCAAGAAACAAGGTCTGCGTCGTTCGCTTCGCGACCCAGCCACCGGCCGCGTTCCTGAACACCGACCCGTCGGACGTAATCGCGGAATATAATCTGCCGGCGAACTATTTCTACCTACCCAATCAGTTCTATCGCCACAAGAACCACCAGCTCGTCGTCGACGCCTTGACGATCCTGAAGGGGCGGGCGATCGACGTGGTGATCTGTGCATCCGGCAGCAAGGAAGACCGGCGCGAGCCGGGTTACTATGATCTGGTAAACTCCGAGATCCAAAAGCGCGGCCTTGAAGCGCAGTTCCGCCACCTTGGCGTTATCCCGCTGCCGCATGTCTACGCGCTGCTGCGCGCTTCAACAGCCCTGATCAACCCATCGCGCTTCGAGGGCTGGAGCACGACCGTCGAGGAGGCGAAGTCGTTTGGCGTTCCAGTGATCCTGTCGGATATCGACGTGCACCGCGAGCAGACCTCAGGTGCCGCCCGCTATTTCGGCGTCGATGACCCGGTCGCGCTGGCGGATCATCTGATGCAGATTTCGGAGATGGATAGCCCTCCGACGGTACGAAACATTGTCCCGCATCAGGACGACAATGTCCGTGCGTTCGCGCGAAGCTTTTCGGACGCTATCCGGCAAACCGCCGTGAGTTGAAGGCCAGCTTCCTGGGGGCGGCAAGACGTGACCCCACGCTACCTCATAAGCGACCACCATGATCGCCGAGCCGGCCATCGACGCTGCTGAGCTGCGCAATTCAGGAAGATAGCTTGCCCTTCATCGATTGATACTTGAGTTGCGCTCGGCAGCAATCCTTGCTGCCTGCTAGCCCTCCGCGATTTTCCAGGCGCGCCGGCAGAGTCACCAAGCGCTCCGTCACCTGGTTAGCCAATGTGGTTCTTGGGTTTCAGATTGCACCAGTGTTTCTGTAGGTTTCTGGCGGGCCAAATCTGCACGGTGAATAGCTCAATTGAGCTATTCACGCTCTCACCGTTTGAAAATAATGTGTTCAAGCACAAGAAGCGTCTTGCGTCTCATGCGGGTGCAGTACGGAGCTTAAGAGCGCCCTCAACAAAGAGCATCGCCGCCGATGAACTGGCTGAGGACCCTGCCGAGGCTCAGAAGGCCGACCCTGCTGCGGACGGTCGTCGCAATCTTGCTGGTGGCCGTCTCTGCTTCGCAGCTTCTGCCTAGGCAATCGCGAGGCAGGCAAGTTGGTGTACCCGGATACGACTATGTGAGCGGGCGCTCACTTAGCGAGATTCCGGACGCCGAACTCGTCCGACGTCCTTCTGAGACCGACGATGTCGCCTACGCGAACCGGATCGCGCTCGCGGTGCACTACACCAGCTACAACTGCGAACCGGGCGACTTCTCGTTGACGCCGATTGAGCGTGCTCTTTCTGCAACTCTTGCTCAGTTAGCACTAATCGACGCGAGCCTAATTTGGAGCGAGGGCCTTCTTCAGAAACGTACGCTGATATGCGGCTTCTGTGGCCAGCGCGCAGTGATCACTTCCGAGATTCTTCGCAAAAATGGCATTCAAGCGTGGGCGTTCGGTGTCGGTGGCCATGTGCTCGTAAAGTTTGCTGCCGGTGGGCACGACTACCTGGTTGATCCAGACTATGGGATTTCGGCTTACAGGTACGACGTGCGGCGCGGCGTCTTGCGAGCGGAGATTGCCGGGAAATACACAAAAGCAGGTTGGGCAAACGCCAACGAGATCTACCGCTACGTATCGAGTCGATCCGACAATGAGGACTATTTGAATCCCGAGTACGTTTTGCACATTGAGAACATGCAGGACGTCGTTTTCCACTATGCCAATGCAATCGCAATAGGATTGATCTTGCTGGCTCCGTGCGCTGCTTTTGGTGTCCGGTCAAAGATCGCTCGATCCGCTTCTTGGTCACCTCGTGTTCTGACCGCTCGTGAATATCTGCTTCCAGATGCAAAACGCGCAAGTTGGAGGGGCGAGAGGTTCAGTGATCGAACCTCGATGGGAATAGCCGGCTCAACAAACTTGGACGATGAGGAATTCGGAGCGAGACGAAGGGGTCCTTCGCGTCTGGATCAATGACTCGGTAGGCTCGCCCGTTTGTATTCGGGTCGCTGTTGTCGCTCGTCGAGAAAATCAAGGACGATTGCCAATGAGAGTATCGTCCGTTTCCTTTCTCGGCGATATCGACGTGCGTCGTATGAGCTGGTCCGAGAGCGTGACGGTCTTCTGTCACTTCAAGCCGCGACCGACTGGGTGCCTCATTGCTGTCCGAGACGGCGCCTGGAATAAGCGTCAGATATTGCCAAGCGTTGCCGCCAAAATGTTTGAATGGCGGGCGGATGATGCCCGGGTCCGGCTCACGCCAAGGCGGAAGCGTATCGAGGTAGAGCCCGAGCGGAATGTATAAGATCGCTCCAAAAATGGTCGCGAGAACGAGCCTCCGCTGAAATCGCTTCGACATGTCGTGTCCAGTTTGCAGATCAGGATGCGGCGTAGATCAGGGCGAAATGCAGTGTTGGCTCGCACCAAATGCGATCGCTAACCAACATCGACCGCTTGATGGTCATGCGAGGTGCTCTTCAAGCTTCCTCTCGACGGCGACAGATCCACTCTGCGATGCAAAGACTGAGCGCGGCGTCAGATACCATAGCAGAAAAAGTACGGCGGCGCCGTGAGAGAGGAGGGTTGTCGTGAATGGCACGTTCAAGAGGATCTGAGGAAGGATCGCACCAGATACAAGGATGAAGCGAGGAGGAAGGCCCGAGGAAAATCGATTGACGAGAGCGATTACTAGTCCGCACGCCAAAACCGGGATCGGCGCCAGGAGAACGCCGACCGAAGCGATCCCTTCGGTCGCGAAAAGGGAGGCATTGAAATTACCGAGCCGGTAGGCCTGCTGCATCACTTCTCCCAACTGAACCGTATAGGGACAAGAGACGAGGGTTTTGACAAATGTAATCTGGCAGAAGGATGTGAGAGGGTGGTTGAAGAAGAAGTCGTTGTAGATATCCATCGCATTTGAAGGCGTAGCAATCATTCGAAGATTGACGATATCGAGATAGCGCGTGTCGCTGATGCCGAGGATGGCATACGAGACGACGCCGATAATCAGCGGTACGAATAGCGAGAGCACAACTGCAATTCGGCAATCGAGCAGGCGCGTCAGTACAGCCATGGCCAGAAGCCACATTGGTGTGAAGAACGCGATCTTATTGAGCGTGATTGGGTAGACAAGCAGCAATAGGACAAGCGTCAGTCCAGCTCGCCAGTAATTCCGCCGCTCCACAAAGCAAGCAAAGGTGAAGGGCAACAGGGCGTTCGAAACAACGCCAATGCAGTAGACGAGCGGGGAGGGCATGTTGATCTTGTCGCGGAAGTCGTACATCTGCCCGAGCGAGACCATTTTGAAGCTATAGCTTGCGGCTATCAGGATCGTGGCCACACCGACTGCCAAGATAATTGTCAATGCGCGGTAGAAGGTTGTTTCGCTAATCGTGAACACTTGTCGGATCGGAGATGTCACGAGGAGTGACGGCGCCATGAATGCTATCATGGACGCGACGGCAGAGGCTCCACTGAGCCAGTGATTGTACTCGAAGCGGGAGAAACAATTTAGCCAGAGGTATCCAAGGATCATGGTGTAAAAATAAAAGCTGAGAAAATAACCAAAGCTGAATGGAACGAGGAGGAAAAGGTAGGAGAGAGCGGCAAACGCGGCGATCGTTGCGATCGCCCCGTAGAGCAGTTCGGCATCATAAAAAATATGGAAGTTGCCGTAGCTGCGGCTGAGATAGCCGAGCGAGATGCAGCAGGCGACGATATGGAAGCTGATCAATACGCCCAAGCTCACGCGCGTTGAAATCTTGCCCGCTACCGCGATCTCGTTCGTATTCATGCTGCCAGTCCCGTTGCAGGTCATGCGCGGCCGGTGAGTGTGGCTGGCGGCCTGCGGATTCGAAGATTCGAGAACTTAACCTGCTTGGTGCCAAGAGTAAGCCTCTGTTATCTCAAACGAAGCAATAATTGCCAACAATTGCCGTGATGACGTTCGTCATCTTTCGCAGATGCGGAGCCTCGCGAACATGGCGCAGCGTATCTTGAGTTCGGCCGGCGCCGCTGCGCGGCTGGGCCGGATCAACGAACCGCGCCGCAATTCCGCGGCGACGCTGTGCTTGCTTCGTTCGCTTGGGCTCTCCCGGTCATCACAGCTATGGCTGGTCCCGGGACCCAGGGCACTCAAGATTTCGAGTGAGCCGAGTTGCTTCCATGAGCGGAACTCTCTGGTCGTGCTTGACGATTGCATTGTCCTGTAAACACCGGGAAGCAGGTTGACAAGTCGCCAATTGTCGAACGAGCAGCAAAGCAATTCAGCCAGCCTCCGCTTGCGCGGGCGTTTCTGTGGGCGAGTCCCATGGAGGAGTTCATGAGATTTCCTTGGCAACTGCCGCATTCACAGGCCGGCCGCCGGCGCAGGAGCCCGGAGAATAGTGGTGATATCAAGCACGGCACGACACGTTGGCCGCAGCCTGTGAGGGACATCGCTTTGACGCCGGCTGCGTCAGTTCGCTTGTTCAGTGGGCCGCAATCGGCGAGGTCGCGGTTATCGATCGGTTCGGGCGTTCGAAGCAGTCAGTGGCGTCTCACTGCGCGCCAATATGTCACCGTAGAGCTGAGTGATCGTGTAACCGATGATCCTTGCAGAGAATCGCTCCGACACGCGTCGTCTCGCCGCAGCACCGAACCTCGCCCGCAACTCAGGCGCTTCAGCAAGCCGCAGAATTGCGCTCGCCAGGGCTATTGGGTCCTCGAGTGGTACCAAGAGGCCGGTTTGATCAGCAAGCACAATCTCGCGGCAGCCAGGCGTGTCCGTCGCAATCAGGGGCCTGCCGCAGGCGGCTGCTTCCATCAACGCTCCCGGAAGCCCTTCACGATACGAAGGCAATGCCGCGATGTGTGAAGCGCGCCACAGCGAGGTGATGTCGTCGATGTGCCCGAGCCACGTGATGCCCGGTCGTGCGATCCAGGCTTCGATCTCGTCGTGTGACACGGACGATGGATTCGCCGGGTCAGGATTACCTGCGATGATAAGGTTGATATCGTGTCCTTGATCGCGCAGTAGACCGTGGGCGCGAACCAAAGTGCGGATGCCTTTGTCGACCAGCAGCCTCCCCGCGAATCCGATCGTGATCGGGCCTGCCGGCTCAGGTAGCGGTTGCAATGATTCATCATCAACGCCAGATCCCGGAATCAACGTCATGCGGTCGGGCTTGGCACCGAGCGCCATCAGCGCCTCGCGGTCGTCGGGATTTTGCACGATTGTGTAGCTGCGATTTCGATTGAGCAGCCAAGGCAGCAGTTGGGTCAGGACGCGCTTCAGCAGACGTGACTGCGAACTCGATGACGTGAAGATATAGCCGAGCCCGGTGATCGCATTGACGACGGGGAATCTCCGGTCGAGCGCAGCCAGCGAACCAAAGACGCAGCATTGCACCCCGGAATGGTGCACGATGCTTGGCTTGATCGCGCGCTCCACCTCCCGGATAGCTTTCAGCGCCGCAGCAGCCGTGAGCATCGCCCGTTGACCACGTTGGAAGGGGATCTGGTGAAGTACAAAGTCCTCCGCCTTGATGGAGGCGGCGCCGCTGCTCACATTGGTCGCCACATGAACCTCAAGGCCGGCGTCACGCGCTGCCCGCGCCATTGGCAGGCGATTGAGCAAGAACGCCCAGTCCTCGTTAGCGATGTAGAGGATGCGACCCTTCAGCTTGATTTCTAGGGGATTCATTGATCAGTCGAAGCAGGATTGTCGGAAGCCCGGATTTCATGGGTAATCGGGAGCATGAAAAATCTGTGTCGTCTCGAAGGGAGCGGCAGGACCGCAAGTAGGCCATCAGCATCGTCGCCAACGTCACGAAGGGCCGCAGTCATACCACGGGATGACGCACGTCCACCAGCAGTGCGGCGGCCTGCCGCATGGTTCGGGTGCGACATCATCAGATTTGGTGGGTACGAAGTTCGAGCGATGCGCTGCTTGTGCCGCCTGGGTCTATCACAGCGCCGGCTGCTGCTGCGCGGACGATTCGACGCGGTTGCTCTTGATTTGCGCCAGCTCCAACCGCCCAGTACAGGCGCTTATCGGATGTGGTGACCGCTCATTCCGAGGCGTCGTTGTTCGTCGACATTGCGGTCAGCGCACTCTGGAATGTTATTCATCGAACGCAACTACTGGCGGGAGGGGTATGGTCAGTCCATTTGGCGGCGTTCGAACGCGGCCGGTGGCAGCGCCGAGCGAATACTCGGTACGCCGTAGTGAGTGGGCATTTGCATCCAGGCTAAGAAAAGGCGCCTGTCCGAGCATGCCAATTTGCTTGCTCAATTAGCTATCCATAAAATTCTTCAACAAATTCAATTGGATTGAATTGTTCACGTCGTGAACGTTCGACTTGACGTTCACGGCATGAACGGACTATCTGTCGCCGACGGAGGGGGAGTCTCAATGGACCACACGTTGCCGGATTCTAGCGGGGAGGACGAACGGATCGTCCTTAATTTGCTGAATTCCGTCGATGATGGCGCGCAATCGCAGCGCCGCATCGCGGAGGAGCTTGGTATCGCGCTTGGCCTCGTTAACGCCTACCTCAAGCGATGCATCAAGAAGGGCCTTGTCAAAGTCAGCCAGGCGCCGGCGCGTCGCTACGCCTATTACCTGACGCCAAAGGGCTTCGCTGAGAAATCGCGCCTGACCGTGGAATATCTGTCGTCCTCTTTCTCGTTTTTTCGTCAGGCCAAGGCCGATTGTGCGCAGGTCCTTCAATTGGCGAAGGCGCGGCATTTCCAGAATCTGGTGCTTTGCGGGAGGTCGGACTTGGCCGAGATTGCCATGCTGTCGGCTGTCGATTGCGGTGTCTCGATCGTCGCAATTGTTGATGAAAATGCAGGCGACACGCGTTTCGTCGGGGTCCAGGTTGTTGCTGGCTACGATCGTGTTGCCATTCCATTTGATGCTGTGATGATCACCGATGTGGCCAATCCCAGTCGGGCTTTCGATGAAGCGGTACGCCTCTACGGACCAGGCCGTGTACTGGCTCCAAGCTTGCTGGGCTTGAATCACCAGGAGCATCAGGAGGCAGCGCAATGATTGCGTCAAATACACGTTCCTTGCTGCTCTGCTTTTTTCAGTGATCTGAACAGTGTCTACGGCCAGGGGGAGAGGGGCGCAGTAATGTGCGGCATTGCGGGTTTCATGCGACTTCGGCCGGGCGGCCGCGGGCCTCTATCGCAGCGGGTCCTCGACGAAATGACCGATAGCCTCGCATATCGTGGGCCGGATTCGCGCGGCACTTGGCTCGACAGCGAACGAGGTGTGGGCTTCGGTCACCGACGTCTGGCGATCCGTGATTTGACCCCCACGGGCGCTCAACCGATGACGTCGGGATGTGGGCGGTTCGTCATTGTCTACAATGGTGAGGTTTACTCCCATAACGAGATTGCGGCCGATCTTGAGCGGACCAATCGTCGGCTCAAAGGTCACTCGGATACTGAAGTTATCCTCGAGGCCTGCGCGGAATGGGGCATCGAAAACGTGGTGCCGCGCCTGATCGGCATGTTCGCCATCGCGCTCTATGACAAGCAGACTGGCGACCTGACTCTTGTGCGCGACCGCCTTGGAATCAAGCCGCTTTACTGGAGCGTAATTGACGGGGTGCTGACCTTCGGCTCGGAATTGAAAGCGCTGCGCGCTGTTCCGGGCTGGGCGCCAGCCGTGGATCGCAACGCGATGGCTTCGTTCATGCGCCACAACTATATCCCGGCGCCTTTTACGATCTATAAGGATACCTACAAGCTTGAACCGGGCACCATGCTCAAGACCAAGCTTGGCGGCGAAGTTTCGACTGAGCGTTTCTGGAATCTCAGAGGCCTCGTTGAGACGTCGGTAGGCGGCAAATCGAAAATCGACGAGGGCGAGGCGATCAATCGCCTTGATGCTCTGCTGTCCGATGCGGTGAGGCGCCGGCTGGTTGCCGACGTGCCGATTGGTTCGCTGTTGTCGGGAGGGATAGACTCCTCGCTCGTGACTGCGCTGATGGCAGAGACCGCAGATCGAAAGATCAATACATTCTCGATCGGTTTTGCGGAGAAGGGATTTGACGAGGCGCCCTTTGCGCGCGAGGTCGCGCGCCATCTCGGAACTGACCACACCGAATTGTATGCTGATGCCTCGCATGCCTTGGATATGGTTGAGCATCTCCCGCAATGGTACGACGAACCGTTCGCCGACTCCTCTCAACTGCCGACCGCCTTGGTGTGCGAGCTGACCCGTCAGCATGTTAAGGTCGTGCTTTCGGGAGATGGTGGCGATGAATTATTCGCGGGCTACTCCCGCTATGCCTACGCGCTGGATATGCGAAAGGTCGCCAGCCCCGCCCCAGGGGCTTTGCGCAATGTGCTGGCTCGAGGTCTCCGTGCTGTTCCGAGGCGTGCCTTGGATCAGATCGGCGAGGTGCTGCCGGGCCGCTGGCGGATAAACGGTCTTGGTTCGAAGGTTGAACGGTACGCCCCGGCCATTCTCGAGGGTGATCCCGACACGCTCTATCGCGGGATGCTGAGCCATTGGCACACACCGGACGATCTGGTGATCGGAGCTTCCGAGACCAAGGGGGTGCTTTGGGATACGCATCTCCCGACCGGCGTTCCGAATTTTCTCGACCGGATGATGCTTATCGACACTCTCACCTATCTGCCTGACGACATTCTGACGAAGGTCGATCGCGCCAGCATGATCGTCGGCCTCGAAGCGCGGGTTCCGCTACTGGATCACCGGGTCGTGGAATTCTCCTGGACCCTTCCAAGGCATATGAAGTATCGCGATGGCGTTGCCAAATGGGCGTTGCGCGAGGTGCTCTATCGCCGTGTCCCGCGTGCACTGCTTGACCGTCCAAAGATGGGATTTGGCGTGCCGCTGGCGGAGTGGCTGAGGGGACCGCTGAGGGACTGGGCGGAAGAATTGTTGGCTGAGAAAAGATTGAAGGACCAGGAATTGTTTACTCCCGCACCGATCCGAGAGCGATGGCAAGCGCATCTGGCTGGCGCGAACTGGGCCTATCCACTGTGGAATGTCTTGATGGCGCAAGCGTGGCTGTCGGCTAATCCGGAGGTCTCGCTGTGATCGCGGCGCAGTCACTTCTTGGCTCGGTGTACGGACACCGCGAGCTCGTTGCTGAGCTCGTGAAGCGTGAGTTGCGTGATCGTCACACCGGACAGCTGCTGGGCGCGCTGTGGGCTTATGGCCATCCGCTGCTGCTCATGCTGATGTACTCGCTCCTGTTCGCCTACGTATTCCCGACCCGCGTCGGTAGCAGCGGCGGCCATCCCGATTTTGCCGTCAATGTCTTGATCGGAATAGTCTCGTGGCTGGCGTTTCAGGATTTGCTGGCGCGCTCCACCACGATATTGACCGCTCATGCGAGCCTCGTGAAGCAGATTATTTTTCCGGTCGTGGTATTGCCGATCAAGACTGCGATCGCTTCGGCGCTTCCATACTCAATCGCGCTTCTGTTCACGATCGGCTACGCTGCGGTCAGCGGAACCCTGACCTTCATGGTTCTGACCGTCCCGTTCCTGATTGCGATCCAACTCATTGCGATGACCGGCGTTGCTCTCATGCTATCGGCCCTCGGCATCTTCTTTCGCGATTTGCGCGACATCGTGACGATCTTCTGTGCGGTCAACCTGTTCGCACAGCCCATCTTGTTCAACCCGTATGTGACGCCGAGCTGGATGAATTGGGTTTTTCATTTCAATCCGTTCAGCTACCAGGTTTGGTGCTGGCAGGACGCGCTCTATTTTGGAGCCTTTCAACATCCGGCGGCTTGGATTGTTTTTCCCCTTGGGGCGGTCTCCTGCCTGGCAATCGGCTACGCAGTATTCTCTCGCCTGCAGCACGGCTTTGGTGACGCGCTATGACCGGATCCGAAATCGCCATCCGTGCGCGCGGGCTGCGAAAGGCGTACCGCGTCTATGAGCATGCAATCGATCCGCTGGTGGAAGTTATTCGCCGCGTTCCGCGCCACACCGAGCGCGTGGCCCTTCAGGCCGTCGATCTCGATCTCAAGCGTGGAGAGATCGTCGGAATTCTTGGGCGCAACGGGGCCGGAAAATCGACGCTGCTCAAGATCATCGCCGGAACACTCGAGCGCTCGTCGGGTGATTTGGACGTCAACGGCCGGATCACCGCCATCCTCGAACTGGGAACCGGCTTTCACCCGGACTACACCGGCCGAGAGAACATTTTCATGGGTGGGCTGTGCCTCGGCATGCCCAAGGCGGAAATCGAACGCAAGCTCGATTCGATCATCGAATTTAGCGAGTTGCGGGACGTGATCGACCAGCCTTTCAAGACCTATTCGACCGGGATGCAGGCGCGTCTCACGTTCGCCACGGCGATCAGCGTCGAGCCTGATATCCTGATCGTTGACGAAGCTCTATCGGTTGGCGACGCGCGGTTTCAAATGAAGTGCTTCGGCTGGATCCAGCGGCTGAAGCAGAAGAACGCGACGATCTTGCTCGTGTCCCATGATACCAACACGATTACGACTTTCTGCGATCGCGCCCTGATTCTGGAAGGCGGACGAGTCTTCGCGGAAGGCGAGGCCGGGCCGATATCGGTGGTCTATCACAATCTGCTGTTTGGCAAATCGGAAGCGAGCACGGCGACCGCGGCCGAAGAGGCGTCGTCGCCGGGGCTGGAGAACGCGATCAGTCAACGAACCGTCGAGAATACCGACGATTCCGAGCTGCCGGCGGAGGAAATCGCGCCGAAGGTTCGATATGGATCGGGTGAGGGGCGTTTGCTCGATTGGGGGGTGTTCGATGAGCACGGACGGCGCGCAACGCTCCTTCAGAGTGGAAGTAACTATCGCTTTTCGATGCGGTTTCGGTGCGATGCGGACATTCCGGCACTGTCCTGTGGTTTTGCAATCAAGGACCGCAGGGGAACTGTCGTATGGGGGGCAACCAACCTGACCAGCCATGGCGTGGCGTGGCAAGCCCGTGCCGGTGATGTTCTGACGATAGCGTGCGATTGCACGATGTGGTTGGCGGCGGGCGACTTCTTTCTAACGCTCGGCGCCGCGCATCTCCACGATGGTGCAAAAATCGATTTCGTCGAGGATGCCATTCAATTCCGGGTTGTTGGCACAAAAGGGGCTTTCACGACAGCCTTGGTCAATCTGGAGAGTGAAATCGTGATCTCCTCTGAACAAGAGGATGTCGCCCGGGTAAGCGGAGCTGTCGGAGGATGTTGAAGCGAATAATGGCGCCGTTGCTGGGACCGCGCGCGAAGACCGAGAGCGAGGCCCCCGTGCAACCCGCTCCGGCCCCAGTCTACAGTTCTGATGCTACGCGGCTGGCGGCGGAGATCGAGAGCCTTGCGCCGGACAAGGCTGTTCAGCTTCTTACGCTCTTGAAGCGTGGGCTGGAGTTTCAATCCTCCGAATTCGAACGCTATCTTTCGGCGGAGGCGCTGACGACAGCCATCTATCCGAAGTTCAAATTCTCCGAATTTGCTCGAATATTCCTCGAGGATGAAGCATTCCTTGCCTACTACATGAGGTTCATGGATGTAGGGAACTGGCATTCGCTTGATCGCAAATATGCGATGAACGAGTTGCTGAAGCTCGTGCTTCATCTCGAAGGCGATGCCGCCGAATGCGGCGCGTACAGGGGCGCTACGGCCTACTTGCTGTGCCAGGCCTTCAGGAAGATACCGATGTCGATTCATCTCTTCGACAGCTTCGAGGGGTTGTCCGAGCCGGCTTCCGTCGATGGCACGTACTGGCGAAAGGGCTCTCTGACCGCGGCCGAAGATGAGTTGACGCAGAGCTTGCGAGAGTTCGACAACTATCGGATTTACAAGGGCTGGATTCCCACGCGATTTGCCGAAGCGGCCGACTGCAGGTTTCGCTTTGTGCACGTCGATGTCGATCTCTACCAGCCCACGCTTGACTCGCTTCAGTTCTTCTATCCTCGCATGGTTGCGGGTGGCATTATCCTGCTTGATGACCACGGGTTCAAATCATGCCCAGGTGCGAAACAAGCAGCTGACGAATTCTTCGAATCGAAGGCCGAGAATCTCGCGCTTTTGCCAACGGGGCAGGCCTTCACGATCAAGCAGTAGGATGGGGCTTAGCTGCTTCGTACAATGGTGAGAAAGCTCTGACATGGCTGCGGAACGCTTGAAGTGGACCCCCGAACTGGTCAACCGGTTCTGGGACAATGTGGGGCAAACCCGGCTGACCGAACTCAGTTTCGCGAAGCTTGGCGGCCGTAGTGTCATTACGGCTATCGATCACATACTTCCAAAGCACGGACGCATTCTCGATTTCGGTGCCGGCGATGGCCACCTTCTTCGCTTCATGGCCCAGCGGGGCCTGACTGTGGCGGGATACGAGCCGTCGAAAGGACGCGCGGCAAATCTGCAGCGTGCGCTGGAGAATTTCGATGGATTCCTGGGCGTCGTGGGCGACGACTCGACGGAGACCTTTGATGTCGTAATCATGTCCGAGGTCATCGAGCATGTTCTGGACGAGGTCATGGACGTCACGCTTGATCGTCTGGCGCGCTTTGTGCGGCCCGGGGGCGTGTTGGTCATCACGACGCCCAACAACGAAGACCTCGATTTGGACATGGCATACTGCCCGGTCAGCAATTTGCTGTTCCATCGCTGGCAGCACGTTCGCTCACTCGATCAATCGTCACTGAAAGCACTTCTCTCCCGGTTCGGCTTCGACGAGGTGGTGACGCATCAGGTGGGGTTCGACGACAACATCTTTGTCCCGAACGATGCCTTCTGGAGCGGAAAGCCGCTCGTTGATCCTTTGCCGGATTGGCTTCAGAACATGCGCCAGAACAAGCCAACTCAGGCTGGGGCGGGGAATCGACTTCTGTACATTGGGCAGAAGGGGCGAGCGACCGACTATCAGGAGCAATTAACGGCCTTTCAGGCCCTTGCTGCGCAGGCGAGGTCGAGCGCGTCGGCAAAGGCGTCGCCGCATCGCAGTGGAATCCTGATGATCATTGGTTCGTTGGGCCCGGGTGGCGCCGAACGGCAAATGGTCGCCTTGGTCGAACAGATCGTATCGAGAGGGATTGATTCAGTTACTGTGGCGCTCGTCCATCCGCCGGCGACGGAACGGGAGAATTTCTTCAGAGCCAGGTTGCAGAAGGCGGGCGTCAAAATCATCGACGGCTTCTCTGCCGCCAAATCTCCGACCGGATCCGGGAAGACGGCGGATCCCGATCCATTTGAAGTGTTGTCGCCGGAGCTCGCTGACGTAAGGGCCTACTACGACGTTCTCTCGGATGTAAATCCCGAGACGGTGTATCTCTGGATGGACGAAGTGTGCATCAAAGGAGGCATCGCAGCGACCGTACTGCAGATCCCCCGAACATTGCTCTGCTTTCGCAATATGCCATCCTACAATTTCCCTTACTATCACGGGTACCATCGTGATTGTTATCGGTTCTTGGCAGAGCAACCGAACCTGCAGATGCTAAATAACAGCCATGCTGGTGCGCGCGCGTATGCCGCGTGGCTGGAGCTCCCAGAGGGAGCGATCAAGGTCGTGCACAACGGAATTGACCTCGACAATGATGCTGCACCCAAGGTCCTGAGAAAACAATACCGAGCGGCGTTGGGCATCGATGAGAAGATGCTGATTGTTGGCGGTGTCTTCAGGATGATGACGGAGAAACGTCCGTTCCTCTGGCTCGATGTCGCCGCGATAATACGTGAGAAAATGCCGAATGTGCGCTTCCTGCTGGTGGGCAATGGCGCGCGGTTCGATGATGTTCGCGCTCGCGCCGAGCAGCTTGGGTTGACCGGCGCATTGATATTTGCCGATCTGGAACTGCGCCCGGCCGCGGCAATCGCAGCAATGGACCTATTCTTTCTGGCGTCTCGTATCGAGGGTCTTCCAAACGTCATTCTCGAAGCTCAGGCCCTTGGGGTTCCCGTCGCTACGACCTCCGCTGGAGGCGCTCCCGAGGCTGTGCTGGATGGCAAGACGGGGCAGATATTCAAGCCCGATGCGACAGCGCGGGTTATGGCTGATACTATCGTTGACTTGCTAGGCAACTTGCGCTGGAGAGAAAAAGCTGCGCAACTGGCCCCGCGACAGGTCAAGACTTCTTTTAATATAGAGCTTATGGCCGACGGGATGCTGGCCGCCCGCGATGAAATTGCGGTCCGTTCGGCAGTTGATAGCGAGGTTGTTGAGGCGGGTCCGTCGGCTGATCCTGTTGTGGAGAAGGCAGATCGACCGCAACGACCTTGGGCGCTGCGGTGGTTTGCAGCCAAGCTCCCGTCCTGGATCTATCGATCGTGAGCGGGCGACCGGGCCGAAGCTAGTGCCGAACCCATCGTGCGTATTAAGCAGGATCGAGCAAACCCATGACCGCAAGATTTGAACGGGGGCCGGCTAGGCCATTTGTCTAGGGGGCGAAGAACGTGGGCAAGGAGGAACAAGCGACATCGAAGGGCAATGCTGCATGGCGGCCGCCGGCGCGGACCGTTTCTTCCATGTTTGCAATAGGGCCAAAATTCGTGGCGAGGGCATTCGCCGTGGCGGTCCGTCGCAATCTGCCGCACCGCACGATTGCATTTATTCGGCAGTACCGGCCGCGTCGACCTCCAATCGTCACGTTCAAAGATGCGTATTTGTTCGCCTGGTCGAAGATGGCTCGCTGTCGTCCCTTGTTGGCGCGCGATCCGGCAGAACTCAGCATGGTGGAGCGGGTCGAGCGTGGAATTCTCAAGCTCGTCCTGGCGATGCCTGATGGACGACATCGTCGCGCGCTCAGGCAGTTCGGTATCCAGCTGGAGAGGCAAGGTGTCTCGGCCGCGAGGAGATCGATTGCGCAGCAGCACGGTGTGACGATGATGATCGGCACGCTTGGCCCAGGCGGTGCAGAGCGCCAATTGGTGGTCACGGCGCGGGGGCTTCGCGAAGGCCGGAAGCCAAGCATCCGCGTGGCATGCGTCAATCTATCCTCCCCAGTCAGCAGGTTTTTTCTGCCGGAGCTGGAGTCCAGGGATATTGCAGCCAGCGTCATCGGCACTGAGGTGGACAGCAACCTCGAACCGGCGCGGCGCGCCGTCGTCGATGCCTTGCCGCCGGAACTGCGGGACGACGTGGCCCTCTATGCCAAGACATTGGCGGCGCAGAACCCCGAGATTGCCCATCTGTGGCTCGACGAAGTCAACATCAAAGGGGGTATCGCGGCGGTGCTGACCGGCGTGCCAAAGATCATCATCTCGCAACGTAGTTTGCCGCCGATCAATTTCGTTTTTCATCAGCCATACATGCGTGAAAGCTACCGCTGGCTCGCGCGTCAGCCGGGTGTCAAGATGATCAACAACAGTGCGGCCGGCGCGAGGGCTTACGAGGCGTGGCTTGGATTGGCCAAGGACTCGATTGGCGTTGTCCGCAATGGTTATGCCTTTGATGAGTCCGAGCTGGCGGGGTACAAGGCGGATTGCGCTAAGCTCCGACAGCGCGTCGGGATTGAACCCGGCGCGCAGGTTGTGGGGACCGTGATGCGTTTCACCGAGGAAAAGTGCCCCATGCTGTGGCTGGAGATCGCAGCGCTCATCCGCCGGGAACTGCCTGATGTGCGTTTTCTGATCGTTGGGGATGGACCTTTGCGCGCGGTCATGGAGGCTCGCGCGGCTGCTGACGATTTGGCAGGAGCCGTGTTTTTCGCGGGCCATCTGAAGGAGTCGATGGCCGCTATTGCCAGCATGGACCTGATGCTTCTGACCTCCCGTGCGGAGGGGCTTCCGAACGTTTTGGTCGAAGCGCAGTTCTTGGGGGTGCCCGCTGTGACGACGCCCGCCGGCGGCGCGCCAGAGGCTGTCAATCACGGCAAGTCAGGGTGGGTTCTCCAAGGCTGGGACGCGGCATCGAGTGCTTGCCAAATCGTGCGCCTTTTGCGAGACGGCCACTGGCGAGAAGCCGCGGCGAAAGATGGTCCTGAGTTCGCGTTCAAGCGCTTCGGGGTTCAGCGTGCGATCGATGAAACGCTCGCGGTGTATGGTTAAACGGATTCCAGAGGACAATTTGATGGACCAGGTAGAAGAGAAGCGCTTCGAGTTCGGAAAGAATTGGCATGACTTCATTCAGAAGAATTTTGACGCGGAGAAGGTTCAGACTTCGAAGCGTCATATCCTTCAGTTCATGGGGCGATCCGATCTCAATGGCCTGACGGTTATCGATATTGGCTGTGGCAGCGGGCTGCATTCGATTGCCATGCTCGATGCAGGCGCCGCCCGAGTGGACGGCTTCGACTATGATCCGGATTCGGTCCGGGCCAGCAAATTTGTCCAGTCGCAAGCGGGCAACCCTGCCAATTGGACCGCGGAGCAGGGGTCGGTTCTCGACGATGCCTACGTCGCCAAATTGCCGCTCTACGATCTGGTCTATTCGTGGGGTGTGCTGCATCACACGGGCGAGGTCTGGCATGCGATTAAAAATGCAGCCAGCCGAGTGAAGCCGGGAGGACTGTTCTACATCGCACTCTACTCGGCCGACGTGCAGAAAGATCCGACTCCGGAGTTCTGGCTTGATGTGAAGCGCCGATACGTTGCTTCCGGTTGGCTGCGGCGCAGGCTCATGGACGGTTGGTACGTCTGGCGTTTCGAGATGTACCGAGATCCGCGCAATTTGCCCGCGTTCCTGCGGCGGGTGCGGGAATACAAGAAAATGCGCGGCATGAACAAGTTTACCGACATCCGCGATTGGCTCGGCGGCTGGCCCATGGAGTTCGTCTACGACAAGGACGCGATCGATTTTGTCGAGAAGATGGGCTTCAAGCTCGAGAAGATCGCAACCGGCGAAGCAAATTCCGAATTCCTGTTTGTTCGGAATGCGTAGAGGAACGATGTTACGTGCTCTGCCGCATGGGATCGCGACAAGGCGTTCGCGGTCGCGGCGAGGATGTCATTGATTTTCAGACAATGAGCCCACTCCCGATCATATACGTGATCGGCTCCCTCGATGTCGGGGGAGCCGAGCGGCATCTGGCACAGATCATCCCGAGACTTGATCGCGGCCGATGGAAGCCGGTCGTTTGTTGCTTGACCGAGAGAGGCAAGCTCGCAGACGGTCTGGAGGCGGCCGGCTTCGAGGTGATAGCCCGTCCGGTCGCGCGGCGTTCCGGCGGCGCGTCTCGGATACGAAGCTTCGTGCGTCTCGCTGAGACGGTACTCTGGCTTTGCCGGGTCATGCGCCGATTTCGTCCGGCAATCGCTCATTTCTTTTTGCCTGGGGCATACATCCTGGGGGCTCCGGCGTCGATTCTGGCTCGCGTTCCCGTTCGGATCATGAGCCGACGAAGCCTCAATTACTATCAGCGTAACATTCGCTTTAGTCCTGCGATCGAAGGCTGGCTGCATCCCCATATGACGGCCATTCTCGGCAATTCAAACAGCGTGGTGCGCCAACTGCATGATGACGAAAACGTCCAGGCAGATCGGCTCGGCCTGATCTACAACGGCATCGATTTCGCAAAGTATCAAAAGTCTTCGATGGTGCGGCAGGGCGTGCGTGCCTCCCTCGAAATCGATCAAGACGCGCTTGTTTTCATTATGGTGGCAAACCTCATCCCTTACAAAGGACATCAGGATTTGCTCGTGGCTTTCTCGATGGCTTGCCCCCATTTGCCCGCCGGCTGGAGGCTCTTAGTGGTGGGGCGCGACGACGGAATCGGCGGGGCGCTGCGTGAACAAGCGACGAATCTCAAAATAGCTGACAACGTGCTCTTTCTCGATTCAAGAAGCGACGTGCCTGACCTCCTGTGTGGCGCCGACATCGGTGTTCTGTCCTCGCACGAGGAGGGGTTCTCGAATGCGGTGCTCGAGAGCATGGCGGCCGGACTTCCAGTGATCGCAACTGACGTGGGAGGGAACCCGGAGGCGAACATCAACGGAGAAACCGGGGTCATTGTGCCGCCGCGTGACCCCAAGGCGATGAGCGAGGCGATACTCCGTCTCTCGGTGGACGGGGCATTGCGAGTCCGGATGGGTATGAACGCGGCAGATCGGGCCGAAAAGACCTTCAGCCTGGATGCTTGTGTGTCGCGCTATGAGGATCTTTATCGCGGCTTGCTGGAGGGCAAGATTCCGAATGATATCCCGAGCATCCGGATTTCGAAGTAATCTATCCCCACCGTTCACGCCAGGCTTCGAACATCAAGACGTCCCAGAGCGCGTATTGCCAGTTGCGCTTGCGCGACAGATGCTCGGTCCAGTGCCGGCGAATGAGCGCGACGTCGAAGAGATCCGTCTCCCGCAACCGCTTCTCGGAAAGCAGATTTTCTGCCCACTGCCGCAACGGCCCGCGCAGCCATTCGTCGAGTGGAACAGAAAAGCCCATCTTTGGACGTTCGACGAGATTTCTCGGGACGTGACGGTACAGAACCTGACGTAACAGCCATTTGCTGACGCCGCGCCGGATCTTGACGGAGTGCGGGAGCCGCCAGGCCATTTCGACAACGCGGTGATCGAGCAGCGGCACTCTCGCTTCAAGAGCGACCGCCATGCTCGCACGATCGACCTTCGTCAGGATATCGTCGGGAAGATAGGTCACCGAGTCGAGGAATTGCATTCGATCGAGCAAGTTCGGAAAGTCGGTCCGTACGGAATTATCCCACAAGACCCCACGGGCTTCCCCCACGCCGGGCGCGATGCTATCCGGGTCCCAATGGCTAATCAGCTTTCTGTACAGCTCATCGGCATCGTTCAACCCGAGCACGTTCGCGAATTTATGAATCTTGTCGCCCGGCAGTCGTGGATAGCTGTGCTCCGGAAGGTAGTCGAAAATCGCGTTCCATCGCTCCGAGCTTACCGAAGTCAGGCCCGCTGCGAGTGCCTTTCGCGCGGGAGTCGGCACCAGCGAAAGCATCCTCCAGGAACGCCGGGTCAGCTGATATCGATTGTAGCCCGAGAAGAGTTCGTCGCCGCCATCGCCCGAAAGTGCGACAGTGACGTGCTTGCGTGTCATCGCCGAAACCAGGTAGGTCGGAATCTGTGACGAGTCAGCGAACGGCTCGTCGAAGATTTCGGAAAGCTTCGGTACGACCTCGAGCGCTTGCTGCGAGGTTGCGATGAGTTCGGTGTGCTCGGTTCCGAGATGTCTGGCGATTGCGGCGGCGTGGGGAGCCTCGTTGAAAGCCTTCTGCTCAAAGCCGATCGAAAACGTTTTGACCGGTCCGACATTTGCGGCCTTCATCAACGCGACGACGGTCGATGAATCGACGCCGCCGGAGAGGAAGGCCCCGAGCGGCACATCCGCCATCGTTCGCTTGCGGACGGCGTCCACAAGAAGCGTCTCAAGCTGTTCGACCAGCGAGGCCTCGTTTCCAGTGAGCGGATTGCTCAGCCCGTCGAGAGCCACCTGCCGGGCATCCCAGAATTTCTCGGTTTGCGGTTCGCGACCGACCTCCAGCGTCAGAATGCTTCCCGGCTCGAGTTTGTGGACATCCCGATAGATCGTGTGGGGAGCGGGGATGTAATTATGGCGCATGAACGAGGCGACCGCCGCAGGTTCGATCCGAGGCGTCCATCCCGGATGCTGGCGGAGCGCCTTGAGCTCCGAGCCGAACATGAACAGTCCGCCGATCTTGGCCCAATAGATCGGCTTGATACCGAGACGATCGCGAATGAGTTTCAGGGTTCGCCGTTGCCTGTCCCAGATCGCGATCGCAAACATTCCAATCAGTCGGTCGGCCGTCACGCGGATTCCGTATCGGGCAAACGATTCGAGCAGGACCTCGGTGTCCGAGTGTCCGCGAAAGCGATGACCGGTCGCTTCGATCTCGGCCCGGATCGGAAGGTGGCTGTAGACCTCGCCATTGTAGACGATCACGAAGCGGCCGTCGGCCGAGTGCATCGGCTGGTGCCCGGCGGGCGAAAGATCCACGATCGACAGGCGGCGGTGAACGAGCGCGATGCCAGCTTCGGCATCGACCCACACGCCGTGATCGTCGGGCCCGCGATGTTCCAGGCTGACGTCCATGGCGTCAGCGATGGATTTCAGCTGGTCAATCGATGTCCGACGGCTGGGGTCCGCGAGAAATCCGGCGATTCCGCACATCGTGGCCTACAGGAAGTCTTGCAAATCGGTCGGTGGGCAGGGACCGAGCCCGGGCGATTGCTGTTGCCGCACCATGAGTTCACATCGCATCTGGACCACGGGAATAGGGCGGCAATCGAAGGTTGATGAGCCGGTTCGAGCCCAAACCAATAGCCACGAAGGTGGGAGCCGATCGAACGAAACTGGCGACACCAGGACGGGGGGCGACAGAATTCAATGGCCGACGCATGCGGGTGTGTCGCAGGTGCCTCAAAGGGATGCCAATGGGCCGGAGAGGTTAGTGTACCTTGCTATTCTGTTTGAGTCGCGCTGGCAATAGCATGCTTTTTGCGGCAAAATCCTTGGAATTTTAAGGACTTTCGCTCTTGCGACGCAAGCGGTCGGGCGGCTAAACAACCGGCGTCGATGGTGAGCCTGGGCCGGAACTTTTTTGATGTCACATTCCCGAAAGATTGCAGTTATCGGATTGGGTTATGTCGGGCTTCCCGTTGCGGTTGCCTTCGCGCGCAAGGGGATTCCCGTCGTTGGTTTTGACGTCGACACGAGCCGTGTCGCCGAGCTCAGCGAAGGGTTTGACCGGACGCGTGAAGTCGACGCCGACGATCTTCGCCATGGTTCCCTGACCTTCAGCGTGGATCCGGCGGCGATCCGTGGCTCGGATTTTTTCATCGTCACCGTGCCGACGCCAATCGACGATGCGAACCGGCCGGATCTGGGGGCGATGATTGCCGCGTCGCGCACGGTCGGAAGTGTACTCAAGAAGGGCGACATCATCGTCTACGAATCGACGGTTTATCCTGGCGCGATCGAAGAGGAATGTATCCCCATCCTGGCGAAGGTATCGGATTTGAAACCGGGGGTGGACTTCGCGGTCGGGTACTCTCCCGAACGGATCAATCCCGGCGACAAGCTGCACCGCTTCGAGACCATCATGAAGGTCGTCTCGGCTCAGGATCCAAAAACGCTCGATATCGTCGCCGATGTTTATGGGTCCGTCGTGACCGCTGGTATCCATCGCGCACCTTCCATCAAGGTGGCCGAGGCTGCCAAGGTCATCGAGAACACGCAGCGCGATCTCAACATCGCGTTCATGAACGAGCTGTCGCTGATCTTTCAGGTGCTGAATATCGACACCGGCGACGTTTTGGCCGCCGCGGGCACCAAATGGAATTTTCTGCCGTTTCAGCCTGGCCTCGTCGGTGGCCACTGCATCGGCGTCGACCCCTACTATCTGACTTTCCGTGCCGAGCGAGCGGGCTACCATCCGGAGGTTATCCTGGCCGGTCGCCGGATCAATGATGGCATGGGTCAGCGCATTGCCCGCGAATGTGTTCGAATGCTGCTTCGCGGGAAGGGAAGGGGAGGCAGAAGCACTGTCACGGTGCTTGGCCTGACCTTCAAGGAGAACGTTCCGGACACGCGCAACTCCCGCGTGGTCGACATCATCCGCGAGCTCGAGACATTTGGTATTCATGTGCAGGTGCATGACCCTCTCGCGAACGCGGAGGATGCAAGGCACGAATACGGGCTGACGCTGACTGATCTGGATGCCTTGGGTCCGGCTGATGCGGTGATCCTGGCTGTGGCACATGATAGTTATCTCGCGGGTGGCTGGCCGCTCTTTCAGCGCCTATTGGATGGCGGCACGGGCCTCATTCTGGATGTCAAAGCGAAGCTCGACCGTAGCGTAGCTCCCGCCGGCATCGAGCTCTGGCGGCTATAGAACAATGGCTGAGAAAGCGATGTCGCACGATACACCACTGGTCACTGGAGCTGCCGGGTTCATTGGCTTTCATGTTGCCCAGCGCCTCTTGGCGGCGGGCCGCAAGGTCGTTGGCCTGGACATCGTCAACGACTATTACGATCCTCAACTGAAGGAAGCGCGTCTCGAGATCCTGAAGCGCGACCCGAACTTCACTTTTGTGAAGCTCGATTTGACTGATCGCGCGGGTATCAAGTCGCTCTTTGCCGCGTATCGTTTTCCTGTCGTTGTCCACCTCGCCGCCCAGGCCGGCGTGCGCTACTCGCTGGAGCATCCACATGCCTATGTGGATGCAAACCTGGAGGGCTTCATCAATATTCTTGAAGGATGTCGCCACAACGGGTGCGGACACTTGCTGTTTGCATCATCGTCATCGGTCTACGGCAGCAATACAAAACTGCCCTTCTCGGTGCATGACAATGTCGACCATCCGATCAGCCTGTACGCCGCGTCAAAGAAGGCCAATGAGTTGATGGCGCACTCGTACAGCCATCTGTACGGCATCCCTGCTACCGGCCTGCGTTTCTTCACGGTCTATGGTCCGTGGGGCCGCCCGGACATGGCCATGTTCATTTTCGCGAAAGCGATTTTGAGTGAAACGCCGATCAAATTGTTCAACAACGGTGATATGCGCCGTGACTTCACGTTTGTTGACGATATCGCCGAAGCGATCATCCGCCTCTTGGAGCGGCCACCTCAGGGGCAATCAATCCCCCCCACAGCCGCGCCCGATCCTTCGAGCAGCAGGGCGCCCTGGAAGATCTACAATATTGGCAACAATAACCCCGAGGAGCTCTTGCACGTCGTCTCTCTGCTGGAGAAGGAGCTCGGCCGGAAAGCAATCAGGGAACTGCTTCCGATGCAGCCCGGCGATGTGCCGGCGACCTATGCAGACATTGAAGATCTGGCGCGGGACATCGGATTTCGGCCTGCGACCAGCATCGAGGATGGGATCGCGCGATTTATCAAGTGGTACCGCGAGTACCACAAGGTTTGATAGGGAGCCGACATTCGGGGGTCGGTGCGGATCGGGCTTGCTCCCCACTGCCCGGCGACGAACATGGCGGAATCGGCGTGCCGTCCGCCACCTAATCGGCGCATGGCCTTGCTTTATCCCGGGTTTTCTGGGTAATGGAACGCTACCGTGCGGCTCGCAAGGCCGCTTGTTCCCTCGGCTCTTCGGCTGGTTGCACTGGCCAGCCACGAGACAAGACAGGGCCTGTTGCATGATCAGATTTGGCCTCCTCGGGTGCGGGCGTATCGCCAAGCGTCACTCGGATCTCCTAGGTGGCAATCACATCGAAGGAGCGAGCCTGGTCGCGGTCTGCGATCCGATCCGCGGGCGCGCCGATGCGGTTGCCGGGAAGTTCGGCGTTGCGGCCCATTACGACATGGACGAATTCCTGGCGCGGAAGGACATCGATGCCATCGCCGTGCTGACGCCGAGCGGTCAGCACCCCGCGCATGTGATCGCCTGCGCGAGGGCCGGCAAGCACGTCGTGGTCGAGAAGCCGATGGCGCTGCGTCTGCAGGACGCCGACGACATGATCCGGGCCTGCGACGAGGCCGGCGTCAAGATGTTCATTGTCAAGCAGAACCGCTTCAACGTGCCTGTGGTCAAGGCGCGCGAGGCGCTCGACGCCGGCCGCTTCGGCAAGCTCATCCTGGGGACGGTCCGGGTGCGCTGGTGCCGCGACCAGGCCTATTACGACCAGGACGATTGGCGCGGCACCTGGGCCTATGACGGCGGCGTGCTGACCAATCAGGCGAGCCACCATGTCGACATGCTGGAGTGGTTCTTCGGCGACGTGGTGAGCGTGCATGCGCGCGCGGCAACGGCGCTGGCCAATATCGAAACCGAGGATACGGCCGTCGCAACGCTGAAGTTCCGCAACGGCGCGCTCGGGATCATCGAGGCGACCACCGCAGCGCGCCCGACCGATCTCGAGGGCTCGCTCTCGATCCTGGGTGAGAAGGGCACGGTCGAGATTTCGGGCTTCGCGGTCAACCAGATCCGGCACTGGCGCTTTGTCGACGAGCTGCCGTCGGACAAGGACGTCGTGGAGAAGTTCTCGGTCAACCCGCCCAACGTCTACGGCTTCGGCCATCAGGCCTATTATCACCATGTGGTCGATTGCCTGGAGAACCAGCGCGCCGCGCTGGTCGACGGGCTCGAGGGCCGCAAGAGCCTGGAGCTGATCTCGGCCCTCTACGAGTCGATCGAGACCGGCGAGGAAGTCGCGCTGCGCTTCACGCCACGGTTGAGCCGGCTGGGCGTCGTTTCGTGAACCGGCCGGAGGTACATCAGGCCAGCGTGCGCGATGTCGCGTTCGGCGAACGCGTCAAGATCGTCGAGCCCTGCAACCTCTATGGCTGCAAGCTCGGCGACGACTGCTTCGTCGGGCCCTTCACCGAAATCCAGAAGGGCGTGATCGTCGGGGCGCGCACCCGCGTGCAGTCGCATGCCTTCGTCTGCGAGCTCGTCACCATCGGCGAGGATTGTTTCGTCGGACACGGTGTGATGTTCGTCAACGACACGTTCTCCACCGGCGGCCCGGCGCGTGGACGCAAGGAGCTGTGGCGCGAGACGGTGATCGGCAACCGGGTGTCGATCGGCTCCAACGCGACGATCATGCCGGTCAGGATCGTCGACGACGTCGTCATCGGCGCCGGATCGGTGGTGACCAAGGACATCACGACATCAGGCACCTATGCCGGCAATCCGGCGCGCCGGCTGCTGACGAGCCAATAGGGCAATAGGGGAATATCGATGGCGGTGCCGTATGCCGACCTGCAACTGCAATACCAGTCCATCAAGGGCGAGATCGACGCTGCGATCGCCGGCGTGATCCGCGACAACGCCTTCATTCGCGGCAGCTATGTCGACGCCTTCGAGCGCGAATTTGCGGCGGCGGCCGAGGTCGCTCATTGCGTGTCCTGCGCCAATGGCACCGACGCGCTTTACCTCGCCATGCGGGCGCTGAAGGTGGAGCCGGGTGACGAGGTGATCACGACGGCGCATTCCTGGATCTCGACCGCGGCGATGGTCACCCATTCCGGTGCCACCATCGTATTCTGCGACACCGACGAGGCGACGTTCACGATCGATCCGGCGGCCATCGAGGCCGCGATCACGCCGCGCACGGTCGGCATCATTCCGGTGCATCTGTACGGCCAGCCCGCGGATATGGACGCGATCATGGCGATCGCGCAGAAGCACAAGCTGTGGGTGATCGAGGATTGCGCCCAGGCCCATCTGGCGCGCTACAAGGGCCGCATGGTCGGTACGTTCGGCGCGGCCGCGACCTATTCATTCTATCCCGGCAAGAATCTCGGCGCGATGGGCGATGCCGGCGCGGTCGTCACCAGCGACGCGGCGCTCGCCGAGCAGATGGCCATGCTGGCGCGCCATGGTGGACTGGTGAAGCACCAGCACCACATCGAAGGCATCAACAGCCGGCTCGACGGCATGCAGGCGGCGATCCTCTCCGCCAAGCTGCCGCATCTTGCCGCCTGGACCGAGGCCCGGCAGGCCGCGGCCGAGGTCTATGATGCCGGCCTCAACCAGATCGAGGATGTCGTGGTGCCCGAGGTCGCGCCGGCACGTAGCCACGTCTATCACCTCTACACGATCAGGCATCCGCGCCGTGACGCGCTCGCCGCCCATCTCAACGCCAACGGCGTGCAGACCGCCATCAACTATCCCACCGCGCTGCCGTTCCTGCCGGCCTATGCGCGGTTCGATCACCGGCCCGAGCAGTTCCCCAACGCGCATCGCGATCAGGGCCGGATTCTCTCGCTGCCGATGTTCGCCGAGATCACCCGCCAGCAGCAGGACGAGGTGATCGACCTGATCCGGAAGTTCTGATCGCGAGCGCTGCTTCGCGCCTGACGCTGTGGTCTTCAGCTCCCGAGCAGCAGAGGCCTCAGAAACAGCTCCAGATTGGAGCCTGAGAACAGGTAGCCCTTCAGCCCGGCCGCATGTGCCGCCTCGAGATCCGTCGGCTGATCGCCGACCAGAAAGCTGCGTTCGACGTCGACCGGAAAGCGTTCCAGCAGGTCATTGATCATGCCCGGCGACGGTTTGCGCCGGTGGCTGACCTGCCGATATCGTTCAACCGTCCCTTCAGGATGGAACGGGCAGTATTCGAAGGCGTCGATATGCGCGCCGATCCTGCCAAGCTCATCGGCCATCCAGTCGTGAAGCTGCCGGACGTGCGTCTCCTCGTAGAGACCCCTCGCGACGCCTGACTGGTTGGTCACGACAAACGCAAAATAGCCCATGTCGTTGACGGCCTTGACCGCCTCGCGCGCGCCGTCGATCCAGACCAGCCTGTGGCTTTCGAACAGGTAACCGATGTCCTGGTTCAGGACGCCGTCCCGATCGAAGAACACGGCCGGCTTTCGCGGTTGATCTCCGGAAGCGCTGCTCATGAGGTGATGATCCGTTCGTCTCCACGAGGCATGAGCTAGCTCAATATTTCACAACGCCGCGCGCGACAAATCTGGACCGATCACGCCCCGTGTGGTCTCGACGGTTATCGCTCGTCCGCAATCACCTTGCCGTCGTTCGGCAGCGAGCCGGTGCCGACGAGTTCGACGGTGCCGCCGAGTTTTGTTACCGCACGCAGCGTCGCTGCAACTTCGCTCAACAGGGCATCCGGCGCCCAGGCACATTCGGCTCTCAGCGTCATCGCGTCGGCCTCGCCGGCGCGCGTGACGACGAGGCGCAGCCGTCCAAGCTCGGGATGGCGCTTGCCGATCTCCGCGATCTGCTCGGGGCGCACGAACATCCCCTTCACCTTGGTCGTCTGGTCGGCACGGCCCATCCAGCCCTTGATTCGCATGTTGGTGCGCCCGCACCGGCTTGCGCCGGGCAGGGCGGCGGTCAGGTCGCCGAGCGCGAGGCGAATCCAGGGATGGTGCGGATCGAGCGAGGTCACCACGATCTCGCCGACGTCACCCGGCGCAACGGGATCGCCGGTGCCGGGCTTGACGATCTCCAGGATCAGGTCCTCGTTGACCGTCATTCCCTCGCGCGCCGCCGTCTCGAACGCGATCAGGCCGAGATCGGCGGTGCCGAAGGCCTGGTAAGCCTCGACGCCACGCGACTTCATCTCCTCCTGCAGCGATTTCGGAAATGCCGCGCCCGAGACCAGCGCGCGCTTGATCGAGGATACGTCGCGGCCGGCGGTGGCGGCAGCGTCGAGCAGGATCTTCAGGAAGTCCGGGGTGCCGCTATAGCCGACCGGGCGATACGCCTCGATCAGCTCGAATTGCTGTTCGGTATTGCCGGGGCCCGCCGGGATGACCGCACAGCCGAGCGCCCGCGCCGAGGCGTCGAAGATGAAGCCGCCGGGGGTGAGGTGATAGCTGAAGGTGTTCAGCACCACATCCCCCTCGCGAAAGCCCGCCGCGAACAGCGCCCGGGCGCCGCGCCAGGGGTCCGCCTGACGGCCCTCGGGCTCGAAGATCGGACCGGGCGAGGTGAATAGCCGGGCGAACGAGCCGGGCGTGTCGGCCACGAAGCCGCCGAACGGCGGGGCGGCCTTGTGCAGGGCCGGCAGTTCTGACTTGCGCAGCACCGGCAGCCCCGCCAGCGCCTCCCGGCTGGTGATGGAGGCGGGATCGGTGCCCCTCAGCAAATTGGCATAGGCAGGCGCCGCCATCGCCTTGCGCAGCACCTCGGGCAGCCGGGCGAACAACGCGGCCTCGCGCTCGGCCGGATCGCGCGTTTCAAGGGCGTCGTAATGGTCGGTCATGGCAGGTCCTTGAGAGGATGTGCGCGGGTTGCGTGCCGGTCCGCCCGTGCTATCAGACGGTGACCGCTGACATTGGGACGGTTCCAGGAAGCACGATGGCTGAGGTAGAGAGCGTTGCGGCGGATCGGGCCGCCGACGTCGTCGCGAGGCTGAAGCGCCGAATCGTCGACCAGGCCCTGCCGCTGTGGTCGACCGCAGGCTGGGACAGCACCGCCGGCGGCTTTGTCGACCGGCTGCACCAGGACGGGACAGCCGACCGCGCCGCCCCGCGCCGGATCATGGTGCAGGCGCGCCAGATCTATTGCTACGCCAAGGCGGCCCAGCTCGGCTGGTATCCGGAAGGACGCGCGATCGCGCTGAAGGGGCTGGACTACCTGCTGGCCAAGGCCAAGGCGCCGGACGGCCGGCCCGGCTTCGTCTACAGCCTGACCGCGGAGGGCGGCGTGCACGATGCGCTGCGCGACACCTACGGCCACGCCTTCGTGCTGCTTGCGCTCGCGACCGTCTACGGCCTCGACCAGGACGCCCAGATCCGCGCCGAGATCGACGCGCTGCTGTCGTTCCTCGATACCCAGCTGCGCTCGCCCCATGGCGGCTTCCACGAAGGCCTGCCGCCCTCGATGCCGCGCCGGCAGAACCCGCAGATGCATCTGTTCGAGGCGATGATCGCCTGCTTCGACGCGACCCACGATTTGTCGTTCCAGAACCGCGCCGGCGATTTCTTCGCGCTGTTCCTCGCCAGCCTCTACGACAAGCAGACGCGAACCCTCGGCGAATATTTCGAGGAGGACTGGTCGAAGATCCCGCCGGTCAGCGTCGAGCCCGGGCACCTCGCGGAATGGGTCTGGTTGCTGAAGGGATTTGAGCGCATCACCGGCTGCCCGACCGGGCGTCCGCGCGGCGAGCTGCTGGCATCGGCGCTGCGCTATCGCGACGCGGCCACCGGCTGCCTGGTCGACGAGGGCGACGCCGAGGGCAACATCCGCCGCCACACACGGCGGCTGTGGCCGCAGAGCGAGCTGGCGAAGGCGTGGATCGCGCAGGCCGAGTCGGGCGAAGCCGGCGCGGCGGACGAGGCGCGTGCGGCGCTGCTGCTGCTCGAGCGGCACTATCTCGGCCATGCCGTGGCCGGCGGCTGGTACGATCAGTTCGACCGCGACGGCAATTCGCTGGTCGCCACGATCCCGGCGTCGTCGTTCTATCATGTGCTTTGCGCGGTCACTGAAGCCGAGCAGGTGCTCGGATAGAACCGCCTTCCTGGTCTGACGCGTTTTCTGCACACGCAACTCCGCCTGAAAACGCTCGATATCCTCACAGCCAGCGCTTGCGCCGCTTGAAGCTCTTCAGGTTCTTGAAGCTCTTGCGCTGGTCGCCGGCGCCGCCGAGGTAGAATTCCTTGACGTCCTCATTGTCGCGCAGCTCGTCGGCGGAGCCGTCGAGCACGACCTTGCCCTGTTCCATGATGTAGCCATGGCTCGCGACCGAGAGCGCGGCGCGCGCATTCTGCTCGACCAGGAGGATCGTGACGCCGAGGTCGCGGTTGATCTCCTTGATGATCGCGAACACTTCCTTGACGAGCAGCGGTGACAACCCCATCGACGGCTCGTCCATCAGGATCATCTTCGGGCGGGCCATCAGTGCGCGGCCGATCGCGAGCATCTGCTGCTCGCCGCCGGAGAGATAGCCGGCGAGGCCGGTGCGTTCCTTCAGGCGCGGGAAATATTTGAACACCAAGTCGATGTCATCGGAGACCTCGCCGTCGCGCCGGGTGAAGGCACCGAGCCGCAGGTTCTCCAGCGACGTCATGTCGGCGACGATGCGGCGGCCTTCCATGACCTGGAAGATGCCGCGGCGGACGATCTTGTCCGGATCGATGCCGTTGATGCGCTGGCCCTCGAACAGGATCTCGCCGCGGGTGACCTCGCCGTCCTCCGTCTTGAGCAGGCCGGAGATCGCCTTCAGCGTGGTCGACTTGCCGGCGCCGTTGGCGCCGAGCAGCGCCACGATCGCGCCCTTCGGCACCTCGAGGCTGAGGCCGCGCAGCACCAGGATGACGTCGTCATAGACGACCTCGATGTTGTTGATGCTGAGCAGCGGCGGCGGCGGGACTGCCGTCGGTCCCGGGCGGGTGGCTTCGAGGGTTTCGTTCATGGCCTGTGTTACCCTTCGATGTCATTGCCGGGCATAGCCGTCCGAAGGACGGCGTCGCTTCCGCTCGCCTATGACCCGGCAATCCATCGCTCGGAATACGTCTTCGCTTGATGGATGCGCGGGTCGAGCCCGCGCATGACGATTTGTGGACGTGATCGGCTCCTGCCTCACCACCCAAACCATTCCGGCTTGCGCGGCAGCTCGACGGTCTTCACCTTCTCGAGCTTGATCGTGCCCTTGCCCATCAGGTCGTTGATGTCGCCATCGGTCGCGCCCGAGATCTTCGAGCGATACAGGTCGACCTTCGTGGTCGGGCGGTGATCCTTTTCGGTCCAGGTCGATGGATTGCAGACGCCGTCCATGCCGGCCGGCACCCAATCCTTCTTCTGGTAGAAGCCCTTGGCGACGTTCTCGCCGGTGGCGCCGCCGTTCTTGGCGGCCCAGTCGAGCGCTTCCTTCAGATAGAGCGCGCTGCAGACCGCGGCGATGTAGTGCACCGGCCGATAGACCTTGCCGGACGGGTCGGACATCTTGGAGATTTCCATCACCGTCTTCATGCCGGGCGCGTTGCCGCCCCAGCTCACCGCCGTGCGGAGCGGGAAGATCACGCCGTCGGCTGCATCGCCGGCGGTCTTGGCCGCATTCTCGTCCATGCCCCAGACATTGCCGAGGAACTGGACATCGACGCCGGCGGTCTTGCAGGCCTTCAGCACCGAGATGTTCGAGGCCGCCGTGTTGCCGAGATAGGCATAATTTGCGCCCGAGCTTTTCAGGCTGAGACACTGCGCCGAGTAGTCGCCGGGCGACAGCGCGAACACCAGCGGCGGCAGCACCTCGAAGCCGAGCTCGGTCGCCAGCGCCTCACCGGCCGCCTTCGGCGCGTTCGGATACGGATGGTTGGCGCCCATGTGGACGAATTTCGGCTTGCCGGGCTTGCCCTTGGCCTTCCAGTCTTCGGCGGCCCAGGTCAGCATCGCGCGCATCGAGTCCGAATAGCTCGGACCGTAGAAGAAATTGTACGGTGCGGGCTTGGCCTTGCCGCTGGTGCCTTCCGGATCGGTCAGCGCGGCGGCGTAGGAGCCGGAGATGTCTGGGATCTTGTCCTGCGCCAGGAAACCGGTGAGGGCCTCGGTATCCGCCGTGCCCCAGCCCATGATCGCCGCGACCTTGCCGTCGGGCGCCGACCATTTCTTGTACAGCGCGATGGCGCGCGGCACCTGGTATCCGTAGTCGTTGCTGTCGACATTGAGCTGCTTGCCGCCGATGCCGCCGTTCTTGTTGACCCAGGCGAAGGTGTCCGCGACGCCCTGGCCATAGGGGGTGCCGACGTCGGACGTGCCGCCCGAGAGGTCCTGCAGATGGCCGATGGCGATCTGCGCCTGCGCGGTGGTGGCCGCGCTGCCGATCAGCAGCGCAAGGGAGACCGAGCTCAAAAGGGATCTAATCGTCATTTTTTCTTTCCTCCTGCTTATTCGTTGAACCGAATTTTGAGTTGCGTTCCGTGCTTTGCGTCAATGCGAGAACGGGTAGAGCTTCCAGTAAGCCTTGATCTGCCGCCAGCGATGCGCGAGGCCGTCCGGCTCGAACATCAAGAAGCCGATGATGATCAGGCCGATCGCGATCTCGCGCAGGAAGGTGATGTTGTTGTTGAGCTGCAGCGCCTTGTCGATGACGCCGCCCTTCAGCCAGGCGCTCAGCCATTCCATCGATTCCGGCAGCAGCACCACGAAGGCCGTGCCCATCAGCGTGCCCATCACCGAGCCCGTGCCGCCGATGATGACCATGGCGAGGAACAGCACCGAGCGCTCGATGCCAAAGCCTTCCTGAGAGACGACGAGCTGATAGTGCGCGTAGAGCGCGCCGGCGATGCCGGCAAAGAAGGCGGCAAGCCCGAACGACAGCGTGCGGTACTTGGTCAGGTTGATGCCCATGATCTCGGCCGAGAGATAGTGATCGCGGATCGCGACCAGCGCGCGGCCGTCGCGGGTGCGCATCAGATTGGTGACAAGCAAATAGCTGATCACCATGTAGGCGAGCACGACGTAGAAATACTGCCGGTCACCACGCAGGGTGTAGCCGAAGATCGAGAACGGGTTGGCGCTGGCCGGCACCGAGCCGCCCGAGAACCATTCGGCGCGCGAGAAAAAGTCGAGCAGGATGTACTGTGCGGCGAGCGTCGCGATCACGAGATAGAGCCCCTTCAGCCGCGCCGCCGGCACGCCGAAGATCAGGCCGACCAGCGCCGTGACGACGCCGGCGAGGGGGATGGCGAAGAACACCGGGATCGGCGCGTTGTTGGAGATGTAGGCCGAGGTGAAGGCGCCGAACAGGAAGAAGGCGGCGTGGCCGATCGATATCTGGCCGGTGAAGCCGACCAGGACGTTGAGGCCGAGGGCCGCGATCGCGAAGATGCCGATCTGGATCGCGATCGAGAGCAGGTAGTTGGACAGCAGCATCGGCGCGAAGCAGGCGAGCACGATGCCGAGGATCGCGAAATTGCGGCTGGTCGCGGTCGGGAAGATAGTGGTGTCGGCCGCGTAGCTGGTGCGGAAATCGCCCGAGGGGATGAGTGTGCTTGTCGCCATTGATCAGACCCGCTCAATATCCTTGGTGCCGAACAGGCCGTACGGCTTGATCATCAGGATGATGATCAGGACGTAGAACGGCGCGATCTCATAGAGATTGCCCCAGTGCAAATACTGGCTGTCGACATACTGGGCGACGTTTTCCAATAGCCCGATGATGATGCCGCCGAGCACGGCGCCGCCGACCGAGTCGAGCCCGCCCAGGATCGCAGCCGGAAACACCTTGATGCCGTAGGCGGAGAGGCCGGACGACACGCCGTTGACCACGGCGACCACGACGCCGGCGACCGCCGAGACGGTGGCCGAGATCGCCCACGCCATCGCGAACACGTTCTTGACGGAAATGCCGAGCGACTGCGCGACCTGCTGGTTGAAGGCGGTGGCGCGCATCGCAAGGCCATATTTGGAGGCGCGGAAGAACCAGGCCATGCCGACCATCATGGCGAGCGAGACCACGAGGCTCATGACATAGACGGTCTGGATCTGCAGCCCGAACAGGCTGACCGACTGGCTCTGGAATACGCGCGGGAACGGCTGCGGGTTGACGCCGAAGATCCACTTCAGAGCGGCCTGGAACACCGTCGACAGGCCGATCGTCACCATGATCACGGAGATGATCGGCTCGCCGATCATCGGACGCAGGATCACGACCTGGATCGCAATGCCGAAGATGAACATGAAGACCAGCGTGATCGGCATGCCAACCCAGAACGGCACCTGATACTTCGTCAGCAGCGCCCAGCACACCCAGGCGCCGACCAGCAGCAATTCGCCCTGCGCGAAGTTCACGACCTGCGTCGCCTTGTAGATCAGCACGAACGACATCGCGACCACGCCGTAAAGCGTGCCGACCACGAGACCGTTGACGATCAGCTGGATCAGGAACTGGGTGTTCATGGGGTGCGGTCGCTCCGAACTGCGGCGCCAGCACCCTCTCCCCTTGTGGGAGAGGGTGGCTTCGCAAAGCGAAGCCGGGTGAGGGGTTGACTCCGCATCGGGATCGTGGAGAGGGTACCCCTCATCCAAGCGAGTTCGTGTCGACTAGCGGTGTCGCCCTCTCCCACAAGGGGAGAGGGCACATTCATGAGCACCGCGCCCTGGTCGCGCAATACAGTCATTCCGCGGCCTCCGCGAGCACGGCGCGGCCGAGGTCGACGACCTCGAGCGTGGTGCGGACGCGCTGCGTCGAGCCGTCCTGGAAGCGAATCACGGTGTCGACGGGGATCCTGGCCTTGCCGCGGTAGATCGCATCGATGATGTCGGCGTATTTCTCGTTGATGACGCCGCGGCGGACCTTGCGGGTTCGGGTCAGTTCGCCGTCATCGGCATCGAGCTCCTTGTAGAGCAGCAGGAAGCGCGAGATGCGTTGCGCCGGCGGCAGGGTGGCATTGACCGTCTCGACCTCTTTCTTGAGCAGCGCATAGACCTCGGGCCGCGAGGACAGGTCGGTGTAGGTCGTGAACGAGATCCGGTTCTTCTCCGCCCATTTCGAGATGATCGAGTAGCGGATGCAGATCATCGCGGCGAGCGCGTCGCGGCCGGCGCCGAGCACGACCGCTTCGGCGACATAGGGCGAGAACTTCAGCTTGTTCTCGATATATTGCGGCGAGAAGCGCTCGCCGCGCGAGGTCTCGGCGAGATCCTTGATGCGGTCGATCACGACAAGCTGCCGGTTGTCGTTGTAGTAGCCGGCATCGCCCGAATGCATCCAGCCGTCCTTGATATCGGCGACCGAGGCTTCGGGATTCTTGTAATAGCCGTGGAACATGTTGGGATGCCGCACCACGATCTCGCCGACGCCGTTGACGTCGGCATTGTCGATGCGGATCTCGATGTCGTCAGCCATCGGCACGCCGGTGGTGTCGGGATCGACCTTGCCTTCGGGATGCAGCGTGTAGGCGCCGAGCAGCTCGGTCTGGCCGTACAGCGTGCGCAGCGGCACGCCCATCGCCTGGAAAAACTTGAAGGTATCCGGCCCGAGCGCCGCGCCGCCGGTCGCCGCCGAGCGCAGCCGCGTGAAGCCGAGCCGGTCGCGCAGCGCGCGGAACAGCACCTGGTCTGCGAAAACAGAACGCTTGCCCTCGGCAAGCGCCGCCAGCCCGGTCTTCATGCCGAGGTCATAGAGCCGCTGCTTGAACGGCGAGGCGTCCATCACCCCGGCGCGGACGTCGGCCGCGATCGATTCCCAGACCCGCGGCGCGAACAGCACGAAGGTCGGCGCGATCTCGCGGAAGTCGTGCATCATGGTGTCGGGCTCTTCGACGAAGTTGACCTTCATCCGGGAGAGCAGCCCTTTGCCCAGCGCGTAGATCTGTTCCATGATCCAGGGCAGCGGCAGCACCGAAACATATTCGTCGTCCGGCCCCTTCGGATCGAAGGCGAGATAGGTCGCGCAGTGCCGCAGCACGCGCCCGGCCGAGAGCATCGCAAGCTTCGGATTGGCCGTCGTGCCCGAGGTGGTGCAGAGGATCGCGACGTCCTCACCCTTCGTGGCGTCGACCAGCCGTTCGTACAGGCCGGGCTCGCGCGCGGCGCGATCGCGGCCCAGCGCAACGAGCTTGCTCGCCTCCATCAATCGCGGATCGTCGTATTTGCGCATGCCGCGCGGGTCGGAATAGACGATGTGCTTGAGGTGGGGCACGCGATCGGCAAGGCCGAGCAGTTTGTCGACCTGTTCCTCGTCCTCGGCGAAGACCAGCTTGGCCTCGCCATAGGTCAGGAGATAGGCGGCCTCCTCGTCCAGCACGTCGCGGTAGAGGCCGAGGCTCATCGCGCCAATCGCGTGGGCCGCGATCTCGGCGGCGACCCAATCCGGCCGGTTGTCGCCGATAATGCCGATCACGTCGCCGCGGCCAAGTCCGAGCTCGACCATGCCGAGCGCGAAGTCATGAGTACGGGTCTGGTAGTCGTTCCAGGTGAATTCGCGCCACAGCCCGAAATCCTTCTCGCGCAGCGCGATCTCTTGGCCGTGTTCCTTCGCGTTCAGGCGCAGCATCTTGGGAAAGGTGTCGGCCTGCGCGGCGCGACCGGCATAGTCCATCATGCCGCACTCTCCCGCACCGCCGGCTTGTCGTCGGGGTCGACCAGCACTTCGTCTTCCTCGCCGAGATAGGCGCGCTTGACATGGGGATCGGCGAGCACGGTGGCCGGATCGCCCTCGGCGATCTTGCGGCCGAAATCGAGCACCATGACGCGGTGGGAGATGTCCATCACGACGCCCATGTCGTGCTCGATCATCATCACCGTCATGCCGAACTCTTCGTTGAGATCGACGATGTAGCGCGCCATGTCCTCCTTCTCTTCGAAGTTCATGCCGGCCATCGGCTCGTCGAGCAGGATCAGTTGCGGCTCGAGCGCCATCGCGCGGGCGAGCTCGACGCGCTTGCGCAGGCCGTAGGGCAGGGTGCCTGCGGTCGCCTTGCGTACCGACTGCAGATCGAGAAAGTCGATGATCTCCTCGACCTTGCGGCGGTGCTCCAGCTCCTCGCGGCGCGCGCCGGTCAGCCAGTACAGCGATCCCGTGATGAAGTTGTTCTTCAGGAGGTGATGGCGGCCGACCATGATGTTGTCGAGCACGCTCATGTGGTGGAACAGTGCGAGATTCTGGAAGGTCCGGCCGATGCCGAGCCGGGGCCGCGCGTTCGGGTTGAGGCCGGTAATGTCCTGGCCGCGATAGAACAGCTGGCCTTCGGTCGGCCGGTAGCGGCCGGAGATGCAGTTGACGATCGAGGTCTTGCCGGCGCCGTTCGGGCCGATGATGGAGAACAGCTCGCCCTCGTTGACGCCGAAGCTCACTTCGGTCAGCGCGCGGACGCCGCCAAAGCGCAATGAGACTCCGCGCACCTCGAGACTATTAGCCACCCTGTTCCCTCCAGATACGGGCGCTTTGGCGCGCTCTTTATCTTCGCTTCGATCTTACTCTTCGATCTTACATGGGCCGCCGAAGGGAGACCATCCGACTAATGATGCCGGCGTTCGGGAGATCGCTCGCCCCGATCGCCTGCGTCATGCGCGGTAACGCCGCACCCGCCTGCAAGCCCGTCTCTCGCGTCGTCCGCCTTCAGCGATCCATCGAGGAGCTGCGCGACGTTACGCGAGGTGGCTCTGAATACGAGAAAGCGATAGGTTGAATTGTCATGTGCCCGACATTTGGTCAGGAATTTTCGCTGGCATTCCAGGCCCCGGGTCCCTGGCTTCGCGCACGGCGTTGCTGCGGTGCAATATGGTTGCAGTATCTTGGGGTGGGATGCCGTCGCTAGAATGATTGCTGCTGATTACCTGAGGCGCATCGCGGCCTGGTCGCGCGAACTGAGCGAGCAAGAAATCGAAATCGCACGCGCCGGCATTTCCGAGAAATCCTACCGCGCCAACGAATTCATCTTCATGCGCGGCGACAATTTCCAGTACTGGACCGGCATCGTCACCGGGCTGGCGCGCATGGGCATCGTCTCGCGCGGCGGCAAGGCGGCGAGTTTCGCGGGCCTCACCGCAGGCGCGTGGTTCGGCGAGGGGACCGTGCTCAAGAATGAGCCCCGGCGCTACGATGTGGTCGCGCTGCGCGACACGCGCCTTGCGATGATGGATCGCCGGACCTTCGTCTGGCTGTTCGAGAACAGCGTCGGCTTCAACCGATTCCTGGTCGGCTCGCTCAATGAGCGGCTCGGCCAGTTCATCGCGCTGCTCGAATATGGCCGCACGCTGGACGCCACGGCGCGACTGGCGCGCTCGATCGCCTCGCTGTTCAATCCGATTCTCTATCCCGACCTGACGCTGCACCTCGAGATCACCCAGGAGGAGATCGGGGCGCTGTCGGGAATCTCCCGGCAGAATGCCAACCAGTGCCTGAAGCGGCTCGAGCGGGAAGGACTGTTGCGGCTCGAATATGGCGGGGTGACCATCCTGAACCTCGACCGGCTGCGCCACTATGGCGAGTGACGGGTTCCGGGCGCATTGAGCCGTTTTCGCAGTCCTAAAGTCCTGATTTCAAACGATTAAGCTATTAGACTTGGGGCAGGCTGGATGCTACAGACCGGCCTCGTCGGGATCGCGCGGTTTTCGCGCTCTCTGGAGATGACATGGCGGTTAAGGATTCGGCGGCTCAGGACTCAAAGCGGCGCGTTGCGCTGATCACCGGCGTGACCGGGCAGGACGGCGCGTATCTCGCCGAATATCTGCTCGGTCTCGGCTACACCGTGCACGGGATCAAGCGCCGGTCGTCCTCGTTCAACACCGCGCGCGTCGACCATCTCTACCAGGACCCGCATGCCGGCAACGTGCCGTTCCTGATGCACTACGGCGACATGACGGATTCGACCAATCTGATCCGCCTGGTGCAGCAGATCCGGCCGACCGAGATCTACAATCTCGCCGCCCAGAGCCACGTCCAGGTCAGTTTCGAGAGCCCGGAATACACCGCCAACGCCGACGCGATCGGCGTGCTGCGGCTCTTGGAGGCGATCCGCATCCTCGGCATGGAAAAGGAAACGCGGTTCTACCAGGCCTCGACCTCGGAGCTTTACGGGCTCGTGCAAGAGGTGCCGCAGAAGGAGACCACGCCATTCTATCCGCGTTCGCCCTATGGCGTGGCCAAGCTCTACGGCTACTGGATCACGGTGAACTACCGTGAGGCCTATGGCATGTTCGCGAGCAACGGCATCCTGTTCAACCATGAGAGCCCGATCCGCGGCGAGACCTTCGTGACGCGCAAGATCACACGCGCCGTCGCCCGCATCGAGGTCGGCCTCGAGAACAAGCTCTATCTCGGCAATCTCGACGCCAAGCGCGACTGGGGCCACGCCCGCGACTATGTCGAGGGCATGCACAGGATCCTGCAGGTGGACGAGCCCGGCG
>NZ_JADYVV010000062.1:0-56270 GCF_020194035.1 Bradyrhizobium sp. BRP56 | reverse complement strand
TTGCGGGGCACTCCAAGAGGCCGGGGAGTACCTTCGGCCGATTAAAGCTTATGCAAAATTTTCATGGACAATTTCTTAACGCCCGAGATTTGTGCAGCCGCAACCGTTAAAATCTGTAAATAATCCCAATGCCTTATGGGCCGCTTTGAGTCTGCCGGGTGCTCGCGGCTTGCGGTCGTGCCGAGGCTGCGCCGCCGTTACCGGCTAAGGCGCCAGCACGCGGGGCGAAGCCGATGGCACGCCTTTCGCAAAGAGGTGCTAGATTGCGCTGCCCCAGCCCGCGACGAACCCCTCATGCTCTATCGTCACACCATCGACGCCACCAATTACGCATTCGACGATCTGCGCATCCTGCTTGCCAAGGCCTCGCCGCCGCGTTCAGGCGACCGCCTGGCCGGCATCGCCGCCGACAGCGCGGAGGAGATGATCGCAGCGCGGCTTGCGCTGGCCAATGTTCCGCTCAAACAATTCCTCGATGAGCCTGTCATCCCCTATGAGGCTGACGAAGTCACCCGCCTGATCCTCGACAGCCACGACGTTGCCGGCTTTCTGCCCGTGTCGTCGCTCACCGTCGGCGGATTCCGCGACTGGCTGCTGTCGGATGCCGCCAGCAGGGAAGCGATCAAGAAGATCTCGCGCGGCATCACGCCAGAGATGGTTGCGGCGGTGTCGAAGCTGATGCGCAACCAGGATCTGATCCTGGTCGCGAAGAAATGCGAGGTGACGACCCGCTTCCGCAACACCATCGGTTTGCGCGGGCGAATGAGCACGCGGCTGCAGCCGAACCATCCTTTCGACGACCCCAAGGGCACCACAGCCTCGATTCTCGACGGGTTGCTGCTGGGAGCGGGCGATGCCTGCATCGGCATCAATCCGGCGAGCGACGATCCGAAGGTCATCGGCACCCTGCTGCGGCTGTTGGACGACATCATCACGCGGCTCGAGATTCCGACGCAGGGCTGCGTGCTGACCCATGTCACGACCACGCTCGGACTGATCGGGCAGGGGCTGCCGGTCGATCTCGTGTTCCAGTCGATCGCCGGCACCGAGGCGGCCAATCGCAGTTTCGGCGTCGACCTCTCGCTGCTGCGGGAGGCCCGGGAAGCGGGGCTGTCGCTGCGCCGCGGCACGGTCGGTGACAATGTGATGTATTTCGAGACCGGGCAGGGCTCGGCGCTGTCCGCCAATGCCCATCACCAGGTCGACCAGCAGACGTGCGAGGCGCGGGCCTATGCGGTGGCGCGCGCGTTCGATCCGCTGCTCGTCAACAGCGTGGTCGGCTTCATCGGTCCTGAGTACCTCTATGATGGCAAGGAAATCATCCGCGCCGGGCTCGAGGATCATTTCTGCGGCAAGCTGCTCGGCCTGCCGCTCGGGATCGACGTCTGCTACACCAACCACGCCGAGGCGGATCAGGACGATATGGACAATCTCCTGACGCTGCTTGCGGCGGCGGGCGTGAACTTCATCATGGGCGTGCCGGGCGCGGATGACGTCATGCTGAACTATCAGTCGACATCGTTTCACGATGCGCTCTATGTCCGCGACCTTTTCGGCCTGAAGCGGGCCCCCGAATTCGACGACTGGCTCGCGCGCGTCGGCCTTGCCGGGCAGGACTTCCGCCTCGTGGCCGATGCGGAGCGGCTGCCCGACCTCGCTGCCAGGCTCCTGACCTGAGGGGATAGCGAAATTCTGCAGAGCAACTATCTCGTCGTTATGACGTTAAGTAGTGCCACAATGTTGAAGAATTTCTGGCCCAGCGTTCCGCGTCGTGGTTAGATTTGCCGGTGCTTCGGGGTCGTTTGATGAGAGCTGAGGGCATAGAGACAGTACGACGTATCCTCTGCGTTTTTCCGCGCTATACGTCGTCGTTTGGGACCTTCGAGCACGCCTACCCCCTCACTGACGGCGTCAAGGCGTTCATGCCGCCGCAGGGCCTGCTGCTGATCGCCGCATACCTTCCCGAGAACTGGCCGGTGCGTTTCGTCGACGAGAATCTGCGTCCGGCGACGGCGGAGGATTTCGAGTGGGCGGATGCCGTGTTCGTCAGCGGTATGCATATCCAGCGCCAGCAGATGAACGACATCTGCCATCGCGCGCATGACCATGACCTGGTGGTCGCGATCGGCGGCCCCTCGGTCAGTGCTTGCCCGGACTACTATCCCTCATTCGACTACCTCCACGTCGGCGAGCTCGGCGATGCGACCAATGAGCTGATCAAGCGTCTGGCTGATGATACCAGCCGTCCCGACGAGCAGGTGGTGCTTAAAACCATCGACCGGCTGCCGATGACGGAATTCCCGCTGCCGGCCTATGAGCTCGCCGAAACCAAGAAGTATTTCCTCGGCAGCATCCAGTTCTCCTCGGGCTGCCCCTATCAGTGCGAGTTCTGCGACATCCCCGGGCTCTATGGCCGCAATCCGCGCCTGAAGTCGCCGCAGCAGATCATCGCCGAGCTCGACAAGCTGCGCGCCTGTGGTGCCACCGACACCGTGTATTTCGTCGACGACAATTTCATCGGTAACCGTAAGGCCGCGAGCGAGCTGTTGCCGCACCTGATCGAGTGGCAGAAGCGCACCGGATATGTCACGCGCCTCGCTTGCGAGGCGACGCTCAACATCGCCAAGCGTCCCGAGATCCTGGAGAAGATGCGCGAAGCCTACTTCGTGACGATCTTCGTCGGCATCGAGACGCCCGATCCCGACGCGCTGAAGGCCATGCACAAGGATCAGAACATGATGGTTCCGATCCTCGAGGGCGTGCGCACCATCAATTCGTTCGGCATGGAGGTCGTCTCCGGCATCATCATGGGGCTCGATACCGACAAGCCCCAGACCGGCGACTCGTTGCTCTCCTTTGTCGAGGAGTCGCGGATTCCGCTGCTCACCATCAACCTGCTGCAGGCGCTGCCGAAGACGCCATTGTGGGATCGGCTCGAAAAAGCCGGGCGGCTGATCGATGACGAGGGCCGCGACTCCAATGTCGAGTTCCTGCTGCCCTATGAGGACGTGGTCAGTTCCTGGCGCAAATGCATGGAAGTTGCCTACGAGCCGAAAAGGCTGTTCGCGCGCTATCTGCATCAATGCAACTACACCTATGCCAATCGCATCAAGGTGCCGGTCAGTCCGGAAATGAAGAGCTGGGCCAACATCCGACGCGGCCTGATCATGCTCCGCAACATCTTCTGGAAGGTCGGCGTGCTCGGCGACTACAAGCGCGTGTTCTGGAAGTTTGCGCTCGGCCGGCTCAAGCGCGGCGACATCGAGGGGTTGATCTCGGCGACGCTGGTTGCCCATCATTTGATCACCTTTGCGCGTGCAGCCTCCAGTGGCCGGCAGAACGCCTCGAACTACTCGATCCGGCTGCGCGAGGCTTCCGTCCCCGCCGAATAACAGCATGACGACACCGCCGGCGCCCTTGTCCCCTTCGCTTGCCGATCTGCGCGAGCTTACGCCGGCGCGCGTCGGCCTTGGCCGGTCCGGGGCCAGCCTGCCGACCGATGCGCTGCTGTCGTTCACGCTCGACCATGCCCGCGCCCGCGACGCTGTCCACGCCGCCTTCGATGTCAGCGGGATCGCGGCCGGTCTTGCCGGCCTCGGCATCACGCCGCTTGAGGTGTCGAGCCAGGCGCACAGCCGGCGCGACTATCTGCGGCGGCCCGATCTCGGGCGCATGCTGGATTCTGCGTCGCGGCGGTCGCTCGAGACCTGCGGCATCACCGCCTGCCCCTGGGCCATCGTGATCGGTGACGGCCTGTCGCCGACGGCGGTCAATGTGCATGCCGTCGAATTGATCCGGCATCTCGTGCCCCGCCTTGCGGCCGACAACATCGACGCCGGCGCGGTGATCGCAGCGTCCGGCGCGCGGGTCGCGCTCGGTGACGAGATCGGCGCCATCATCGGCGCGCGCATGCTGGTGATGTTGATCGGCGAACGGCCGGGCCTGTCCGCACCCGACAGCCTTGGCGCCTATCTCACCTTCGCGCCGCGAATCGGTCTCACCGACGCCGACCGCAACTGCATCTCCAACATCCACCATGCCGGGCTGAGCTATGCGGAGGCCGCATTCAGGATTTCGTGGCTTGTGCGCGAGGGCTTGGCACGCCAGATCACAGGGGTCGCCTTGAAAGATGAAAGCGGCGGTGGATCGTCGAGGAATGCGCTACCAGGGTGTGACAAATCAGATACTTAATGGCGGGGATCGGCGGTTCCCTGTCGATTTGGTCAGCCCCTCGCGCTTGCGAGCAAAGGGGCAGACAGGTAAAACCGGCGCCGGTCAATATTCGCGTGTTTTCAAGGACTAGCGCCGATCAGTTGCGCTCACCCGCCTCATTCGCGCCCCTAGACCCAAGCTAGACAGATTGAGCCGTTTTCAGAACTGGACAGGGCATGCTCGAAAAGAATTCCGAAAGTCAGGTCCACGTCGAGAAGATCGAAGAGCCGCGGTCGGGCCTCAGCATCGCGTTCGGGATCGAGCGTCTCGGCCTGATCCCGATGCGGGCGCCGATCCTGTCCTGCATCGTCCTCGTTCTGTTGCTGATCGGCGCGGTGTTCGGCGTGCAACGGATCAAGATCGACGACTCGCTGTCGCAGCTGTTCCGCTCCGACTCCAAGGACTACAAGCAGTATGAGGCGGTGACCAAGCGCTTCCCGGCGACCGAGTTCGACGTGCTCGTCGTGGTCGAAGGCAAGACGCTGCTCGAGCGCGACAATCTCGGCAAGCTGCGCGACATGGTCACGGATCTGCAACTCGTCGAGGGCGTGCGCGGCCTGGTGTCGCTGTTCTCCGCGCGCCAGGCGCCGGAGCGAGGCAAGCTGCCGGCGGCGTTGTTCCCGAACGAGCTGCCCGAGGGCGCGGCCTACGACAAGTTCGTCGAGACCGTCAAAAGCAACGAGATCATCCGCGGCAAGCTCTTGTCGGAGGACGGCACGCTCGCGCTGATCGTGCTGTCGCTCGAGCCTGAGGTGGTCGGTAGCAACAAGCTCAGCAAGGTGGTCGGCGACATCAGGAAGATCATGGCCGACGATCTCGGCGGCAGCGGGCTCAATGCCCAGCTGTCCGGCGTGCCGGTCATGCAGCTCGAGATCCGCAATGCGGTCGAGCGCGACGGCCTGACCTACAACATCCTCGGCATCCTCGCCGGCTGCGTCATCGCCATCATCTTCTTCCGCAAGATATCCTTCATGGTGGCGGCGGCGTTCCCACCGATGATCGCGATCCTGCTCGCGCTCGGCGGCCTCGGCTGGGCCAATTTCAATCTCAACATGTTCCTCAACGTGATGACGCCGCTCATCATGGTGATCAGCTTCTCTGACTCGATGCAGCTGACATTCGCGGCGCGCGACCGGCTGATTGCGGGGCAGGACAAGTTCACCGCGTTCAAGAATGCGGTGCTGGTGGTCGGACCGGCCTGCGTGCTGACGCACGGCACGGCCGGAATTTCCTTCATCGCGCTGCAGTTTTCGGATTCCGATCTGATCCGCAAGTTCGGCGAGGCCGGGCTTGCGGCGACCATCATCGCGCTGATCGCGGTGCTGTCGCTGGTGCCGGTGTTCGGCGTCCTGTTCGTGCGCAACGAGAAGATCTTTGCGGTCAAGTTCCAGAGCGCGGATGCCGGCGTGCAGGCGCTGCGCAATTTCTGCTACTGGATCGCGGTGCGCATGGTCGGCCGTCCCGGGCTGTTCAGCCTGCTTGCGCTGATCGTGGTCGGCGGCCTCGGCATCATCTACGCCAATCTCGAGCCGCGCTATCGGCTCGCCGATCAGGTGCCGGACAAGCGGCAGGCGGTGGCGGCGTCGAGCCGGCTCGACGCCAAGCTGACCGGCGCCAATCCGGTCGATGTGCTGATCGAATTCCCCAAGGGGCAATCGCTGTACTCGCCGGAGACCTTGAAGACGATTGCCGATGTCCATGCAATGGTCGAGGACTCTGCCGGCGTCGGCAACGTGTGGTCGCTGGAGACCTTGCGGCGCTGGCTCGCCGAAAAGGCCGGCAGCAATGATGTCGCGACGCTGAAGGAATATGTCGACCTGATCCCCGAACACCTGGTGCGCCGGTTCATCGACAAGAATCAGGATGCTGTCGTGGTGTCGGGCCGCGTCCCGGATGTGGACTCGAGCCAGTTGCTTCCGGTGGTGAACAAACTCGATCATTCGCTGGACAAGGTGCGCGCCGAGCATCCCGGCTACGAGATCGCGGTCACGGGTCTGTCGGTGATTGCCGCACGCAACAGCGCCAGCATGATCGAAAAGCTCAACCACGGCCTCACCATCGAATTCCTGCTGGTCGCGATCTTCATCGGGCTCGCATTCCGCTCGATCGTGGTGATGTTCTCCTGCATCCTGCCGGGCATCTTCCCGGTGGTGCTGTCGGGCACGGTGCTGTGGCTGCTCGGGGAGGGGCTGCAATTCGCCAGCGTGGTGGCTTTGACGGTGTCGTTCGGCCTCGGCCTCAGCGCCACCATCCACTTCCTCAATCGCCTGCGGCTTGAGACCAAGCCGGGTGTCACGCCGGAACTTGCGGTGGAGCGCGCCACCGTCCTGGTCGGCCCTGCGCTGATCCTAACCACGGTGGTGCTGGCCTGCGGTCTCGTCGTCACCGTGTTCTCCGACCTGCCGTCGCTGCGCCTGTTCGGCTGGCTCAGCGCGTTCTCGATGGTCGCAGCCCTGGTCGCGGACCTTTTCATCCTGCGGCCGACCTCGATGTTCCTGATCAACCTGTCGCAAAAGCTCCGCGGCAGGGGCGGCCAGCCCGCGCCGATCGAAAAGGCCTGATCGACGAACAAGCAAAAAGCTGCAGCACAAAGGCCCGGTTCCGAAGCGTTCGGAACCGGGCCTTTGTGTCTTGTGGGCGCAATCGGCCGGGAGCGTCAGCTCTTCGTCATGGTGATCGAGACGCCGCGGATCTCGCCCTTGGAGTCGATCTGCACGACCTGCTTGGAGCCGTTGGTCTGCAGGTTCAGGTTCGCGGCAAAGCCGGACGCCTCGACGAACACGTCGATCCGCCCGCCGCCCGCGGTGCCCTGCAGATTGCCGAAGATGTTGCGGCTCGCCTCGCTCCAGTTGCCGGAGATCCGGTCGCCCTGGCTGGTGACATCGCTGGAGAGGTCGAACTTGTAGCTGTCGCTGGCGCAATGCAGGGACTGCTTCAGACTCATGCCCGAGGGTGCGACCTTGTAATCCGCCTTGCAACGAATCCGTTCGGTCGTGCCGTTTGACAGCGCCACCGTGCCCGTTCCAGTCCACGAGCCGGCAAAACCGGCAAACGGCCCGCTGGCCTGGGCGTGGACGGCGGAGGCAGAGAGCATCAGTGCGGCGCCGACGCCAACAGCCCTGAGAGCCTGACCATAAAGGCTGGAACCAAACCGTTTCATTGTGAATTTTCCCATCAAAATCAACGCTTCCTACGCAAGAAAGCGTCTCGCCGCATCGAAGGTTTAGTGTCACCGAAGAATGTTAGGTTCAAACGACAGAACGGCGCGCGGCGCCCATATTGTCATCGAACAGAATCAGAAACCGTCGGCTTCGTGATGGCATGTAGCTTTGCGCAACTGCTATCCGCAATAGCCGAACGCGACAAAGTGATGGCACGAATCGTCATTGCGAATCAATAACTTATGTGGGGGTTTACAGCGCCGCAAATTTAGCCGCATTTAGCGGTGCTTGTCGTCAATCCGTTGCCGCGTTACGTGGCGTCTGCAAATCCCCAAAATCCGTCCCGGCCATGCCGAAGCGCTTTTCGGGAACAGATTTTCTGCTGTCGGAAATGAAGGAATACGATGCGTAAATTTCTCTTGGCTCTTGCCCTGTTGTCGATCCCGCTCTCGTCCAGCGCCTTCGCCCAGCAGCAGACGCGCGGGACACCCGATGAGCAGAAGGCCTGCACGCGCGACGTGCAGCGTCACTGCCGCGCCGTGATCGATCAGGGCGATTTCACCATTCTCGCCTGCCTGCAGCAGAACCGTAGCAAGATCAGCACCGCCTGCGACCAGGTGCTGAAGACCCACGGCCAGTAAGGCCGCTTCGGGCCCCATGGATCGCCGCAAGGCCCGTGCTCGGCATGTGTGCCGGCCACGGGCTTCGTATGCTGGCGGTCACGGACAGCATTGGTTTTGGTGGCGTATTCCCCTATATGGGGCTCGCAAATCCCCCGCATGCGCTGACCTTTCGCGCCTGCGTCGTGCCATGACCAGTGTAGCCCAAATTTCCCATGACCACCGCGAGCGACCTGCGATCCGGAAAGACCCACCGCGACGAGAATTTCCCGGTCGCGTCGTGGATCATTCATCCGCGGCATCGTGCCCTGATCCTGGCCTTCTATAATTTCGTCCGCACCGCCGACGATATCGCCGATCACGCCACGCTGCCCGCCGAGGAGAAGCTGCGCTACCTCGACCTCATGGAGGCCGAGCTGCTTGGCAACGGCGACACCCAGAGGGAATCGGTCAATCTGCGCCGCGCCTTCGCCGAGCGCGGCATGCCGCCGCGGCACGCGCTCGACGTGCTGGTGGCGTTCCGCCTCGACGTCACCAAGCTGCGTTACGAGAACTGGGACGACGTGATCGATTATTGCCGGTACTCGGCGATGCCGGTCGGGCGGTTCATGCTCGACGTGCACGGCGAGGATACCTCGACGTGGGCGGCGTCGGACGCGCTCTGCGCCGGGCTGCAGATCAACAATCATCTTCAGGACTGCGGCAAGGACTACCGCAACCTGAACCGTGTCTACTTGCCGCGCGATGCCCTGGCCGCCGCGGGCGCGACCGTCGAGATGCTCGGCGAGGCGAAGTCGCAGCCGGCCCTGCTCAAATGCCTGCAGGCGCTCGCCGTGCGCACCGAGGCGCTGCTCGACCAGAGCAAGTCGCTCGCCGCCGAGGTGAAGGATTTCAGGCTGGGGCTCGAGATCTCCGTGATCCAGGCGTTCGCCGACAAGATCGTCAACATGCTGAAGGTGCGCGATCCGCTCAGCGAGCGCGTGCATCTGAGCCCGCTCGAACTGCTGCTGCAGAGCCTTGGCGGCGTGGCCGGCGAGACGGCGCGGCGTGCGACCGGACGGCGTGCGGTCTCCAAATCGGCGGCTGGCGCATGAGCGTTGAGGCGGCGGCCAACGCAAATTACGGAAGCACCGCGTCGGGCAGCTCGTTCTACGCCGCGATGCGCATTCTGCCGCGCGCGCAGCGCGAGGCGATGTTCCAGATCTACAGCTTCTGCCGGCAGGTCGACGACATCGCCGATTCCGACGGCCCGCGGCCGGAGCGGCTGGCCGCGTTGCAGCAGTGGCGCGACGATATCGACGCGCTCTATGCGGGGCATCCGCCGGAGCGGCTGAAGGACTATGTCGCCTCGGTGAAGACCTTCGGCCTGAAGCGCGAGGATTTTGTCGCGATCGTCGACGGCATGGAGATGGACGTGCCGCAGGACATCCGCGCGCCGGATCTCGCGACGCTCGATTTGTATTGCGATCGCGTCGCGAGCGCGGTCGGCCGGCTGTCGGTGCGCGTGTTCGGCCTGCCCGAGGACGACGGCATCCAGCTCGCGTACCACCTCGGCCGCGCGCTGCAGCTCACCAATATCCTGCGTGACATCGACGAGGATGCCGGCCTCGGCCGGCTCTATCTGCCGCGCGAATGGCTCTGGCACGCCGGCATCACCAATAACGATCCGGCCCGCGTCACCGCCGACCGCGCGCTGCCGAAGGTGTGCGCGCCGCTGGCCGAGCGGGCCAAGATGCATTTCCAGAAATCCGACGAGATCATGAAGCGCAATTCGCGCCGCGCCGTGCGCGCGCCGCGGATCATGTCGAAATACTACCGCGCGATCCTCGATCTTCTGATCGCGCGCGGCTTCACCGCCCCGCGCGCGCCGGTACGTGTGTCCAAAGCTGCCAAGATCGGCATCCTTCTTCGTTACGCGATCATCTGATGCAAAAGACCGTTCATATCATCGGTGCCGGCATTTCCGGCCTCTCCGCGGCCGTGCGCCTCGCCAATGGCGGCTACAAGGTGTTTGTCCATGAGGCGACGCAGCAGGCCGGCGGCCGCTGCCGCTCCTATTTCGACGCCGCCACCAATCTCACCATCGACAATGGCAACCATCTGTTGCTGTCGGGCAATCGCCATGCGCTGAGCTACGCGCGCTCGATCGGCACCGAGGCCGGCCTCGTCGGGCCCGCGCGCGCGCAGTTTCCGTTCGTCGATCTTGCCAGCGGCCGGCGCTGGCAACTCGACCTCGGCGGTTCCCGCCTGCCGCTGTGGGTGTTCGACGAGGCGCGCCGCGTTCCGGATACGACCCTGCGCGATTATCTCGCCTTGGCACCGCTGGCCTGGGCCGGCACCGGCGCGCTGGTCGGCAACACCATTCCCTGCAAGGGCACGCTGTATGACCGCCTGGTACAGCCGCTGCTACTCGCCGCGCTGAATGTCGATCCGCCGGAGGGCTCGGCCGGGCTCGCCGGCGCCATCGTGCGCGAGACGCTGCTCGCGGGCGGGCAGGCCTGCCGTCCGTTGATCGCGCGCGACGGCCTGAGCTCGGTCCTGATCGAGCCGGCCGTGAAGCTGCTGCAGGAGAGGGGCCACAGCGTTCAGTTCAGCCACGAATTGCGTGCGCTCGGCATGTCGGGTGATCGCATCACTGAGCTTGATTTTGGCAATGGCGACAAGATTGCGCTGGGAGCCGACGATGCGGTCGTGCTCGCCGTGCCGCCGCGCGCTGCGGCATCCCTGCTGCCCGGCCTGAAAACCCCGACCAAATTCCGCGCCATCGTCAATGCGCATTTCCGCGTCGATCCGCCGCGCGACGCCGCGCCCATTCTCGGCGTGGTCGGCGGCCTTGTGGAGTGGCTGTTCGCGTTCCCGCAACGCCTGTCGGTGACGATCAGCAACGGCGACCGCCTGGTCGACATGCCGCGCGAGGAGCTCGCGCTGGCGATCTGGCAGGACATCTGCGAGGCCTCGGGGGTTTCCGGCGACCTGCCGCCCTGGCAGATCGTGCGCGAGCGCCGTGCCACATTTGAGGCGACGCCAGAGCAGAATGCCCTGCGTCCGGGGCCCGCGACGGCGCAAAAAAACCTGTTCCTTGCCGGCGACTGGACTGCTACCGGGTTGCCGGCAACCATCGAGGGATCGGTGCGATCCGGTGATCGCGCCGCAGATCTGGTTCTGGCCAGACGTTAGATTCGACCCGTTGGCGCGTTTTCGAGCGAAGTGGCTACCGGTTCGCGTTAAGCAAACGCGACTGAACAAAAGGACAAGAACGTGATCCGAAGCAATCGGATCATGCTCTGGAGCGGCTGCGGCTTTCGATCAGCCGGCCCGCGATGAAGAGGATATCGAGCGAAATGCTTGCGAGAGATCACAGCGTTGCAGTCGACCCGGTCGCGCTGGAGAAGAGTATCTCCAAGGCAACTGAAGCGCTGCTCGGCTATCGCCAGTCCGACGGACATTGGGTGTTCGAGCTCGAGGCCGACAGCACCATTCCGGCCGAATATGTCCTGCTGCGTCACTACCTGGCCGAGCCGATCGATGCCGGGCTCGAGGCCAAGATCGGCAACTATCTGCGCCGCGTCCAGGGCGCCCATGGCGGCTGGCCGCTGGTGCATGACGGCCCGTTCGACATGAGCGCCAGCGTGAAGTCGTATTTCGCGCTGAAGATGATCGGCGATTCCGTCGACGCGCCGCACATGGCGCGGGCGCGCGAGGCGATCCGTTCGCGCGGCGGCGCTTCAGGCAGCAACGTGTTCACGCGATTCCTGCTCGCGCTCTATGGCGTCGTGACCTGGCGCGCGACGCCGGTGCTGCCGATCGAGATCATGCTGCTGCCGATGTGGTCGCCGTTCCACATCAACAAGATGTCCTACTGGGCGCGCACCACCATGGTGCCGCTGATGGTGCTTGCCGCGCTGAAGCCGCGTGCGAAGAATCCGAAAGGCGTCGGCATCGACGAACTGTTCCTGGAGGATCCGAAATCGGTCCGCATGGCGCCGAAGGCGCCGCATCAGAGCGCCAGCTGGTTCTATCTGTTCCGCTCGCTCGACGCCGTGCTGCGGGTGATCGAGCCGATGTTTCCGAAGAGCCTGCGCCAGCGCGCGATCGATGCCGCGCTCGCCTTCACCGAAGAGCGGCTGAACGGCGAAGACGGCATGGGCGCGATTTATCCGCCGATGGCCAACATCGTCATGATGTACGAGGCGCTCGGCAAGGACGAGAATTTCCCGCCGCGCGCCATCACCCGCCGCGGCATCGACAAGCTGCTGGTGATCGGCGAACACGAGGCCTATTGCCAGCCCTGCGTCTCGCCGGTGTGGGACACCGCGCTGGCCAGTCATGCGCTGCAGGAGGCGGGCGGCGACGACACCCTGGCCAAGGCCAAGCAGGGCCTCGACTGGCTGAAGCCGCGCCAGGTGCTGGAGCTGAAGGGCGATTGGGCGGTCAAGGCGCCGGACGTCCGCCCGGGCGGCTGGGCGTTCCAGTACAACAACGACCATTATCCCGATCTCGACGACACCGCGGTGGTCGTGATGGCGATGGATCGCGTGCGGCGTCATACCGGAACCAGGGAATATGACGAGGCCATCGCGCGCGGCCGCGAGTGGATCGAGGGGCTGCAGAGCCGCGACGGCGGCTGGGCCGCGTTCGACGTCAACAACCTCGAATATTACCTCAACAACATCCCGTTCTCCGATCACGGCGCATTGCTCGATCCGCCGACCGAGGATGTCACCGCGCGATGCATCTCGATGCTGGGCCAGCTCGGCGAGACCGTCGAGAGCAACAAGGCGATGGCTGACGGCGTCGCTTATTTGCGCCGCACCCAGCTTGCCGAGGGCTCCTGGTACGGCCGCTGGGGCCTGAATTACATCTACGGCACCTGGTCGGTGCTCTCGGCGCTAAATGTCGCAGGGGTCGATCGCAACGACCCGATGATTCGGAAGGCGGTCGACTGGCTGGCGTCAGTCCAGAATCAGGACGGCGGCTGGGGCGAGGACGCCGTCAGTTACCGGCTGGATTACAAGGGTTATGAAGTTGCGCCTTCGACCTCCTCGCAAACGGCATGGGCTTTGCTTGGATTGATGGCGGCCGGAGAGGTCGAAAATCCCGCTGTTACGCGCGGGGTGGAGTACCTAAAGGCAACACAGACGGAAAAAGGGCTGTGGGACGAGCAGCGATACACAGCTACGGGGTTTCCGCGGGTATTTTACTTGCGATATCATGGCTACTCGAAGTTCTTTCCGCTCTGGGCGCTGGCGCGGTATCGAAATTTGAGAAGCACCAATAGCAGGGTGGTAGGGGTCGGGATGTGATTGTTGAGGCGGGGGCCGCCGAGACCGTGGGCAGTAGAATTGATCCTCGGCCGGTATTGATTGTGACTGGATTGGTGCAGGAGGCTCGCATCGCGGCAGGCCCCGGCATGATCGTAATCTGCAGTTCGAGCGATCCGCAGCAGCTGCGTGAGTTGCTCGCGACGCTGGATCCGACCACCTTCCGTGGCGTGATTTCGTTCGGCGTGGCCGGCGGGCTCGATCCGTCGCTAAAATCGGGCGACGTCGTGGTTGCGACCGAGGTGATGTCGGGCGATACCCGTTTCCTGGCCGCATCCGCGCTGAACGAAGAGATGATCGCCAGCGCCGCGCTGAAGCGCCGCAGGATCGTCCGCGGCAGTCTCGCCGGCGTGGAAGAGGTGATCGCGGCAAAGGCCTGCAAGGCCGCTCTGCGCTCGATGACGGGCGCAGCCGCAGTCGATATGGAGAGCCATATCGCGGCGGCCTATGCCGCCAAGGCCCGCATTCCGTTTGCCGCATTGCGCGTAATCAGCGATCCCGCGCACCGGGCGCTACCGGAACTTGCGAAATCCGCGGTGAAGCCGAACGGCGACATCGACCTGCGCAAGGTGCTGCGCGGCATCGCCCGCAATCCACGGACGCTGCGCGCGCTGGTGTCGACCGGAATTGACTTCAACCGCGCGCTGCGCTCGCTGCGCAGCTGCCGCGGCTTCCTGCTCGGCAACGAGGTGTTGATGCCGGTGGAAGACGTTCTGATCACGGCGAAAGCGGCCTGATCCGCTGCGCCGGGCAGGGACCGGGTTTCTCACCGCATCAAGCTCAACTCACAGGCCCGGTCGCATCGCGATCGGGCCTTTTGCTTTGATGCCCAAAGGTTTCGCTCGATGCCACGCTGTTCCGGTTCCGCGCGGTCAGCGGGACTTGCGCGTCGGCTGTGCGGTGAGAGACCCCGCTGGTGGGGTCGCGCGGCCAGCCTCTGACGACTTGCCAGCAGCGCGCCGGCGCCCCGGGAAGGGCCCCTACGCGGACCGCGCTTGGTCGATGCTTGACAGCTACGGCTATTCATCCGAGAGTGAACTATGATCCTTTATTCATGAATTAAGGTTCACTATGGCAATCGCTGCCGTTCGCCTCAACCAACTGGTCGAAACCAAGGCACGCATCCTGGATGCCGCCAGGGAGGCCGTGGCGCTGAGTGGCTGGAAGGACGCCCAGATCGCCCTGATCGCCTCACGGGCCGGCGTGGCCACGGGCAGCGTGTATCGCTACTTCGACTCCAAGGCGGACCTGTACGCGCAGGTGCTCGCCCTGGTGTCCGAGCGCGAGGTGGCTGTCGTCGCCGCGATCGTCGAGGCGGAAGGCTCGGCGTCCCAGTGCCTGGTCGACGCGATCTACACTTTCGCGGTCCGGGCGATGCGCGGCCGCCGCCTGGCGTACGCGTTGATCGCCGAACCCTGTGAACCCGAGATCGACGCGGCGCGCCTGAAATACCGGGCGGCCCTGGCCGATCAGATCGCAAGGCTGGTTCGGCGCGGTATCGCCGGCGGTGAGTTCGTCGAGATCGATGCGAACGTCGCGGCATCCTGCGTGACCGGCGCCTTCATGGAGGCGCTGGTCGGTCCCCTTGCGCCCGAAGCGGCCCCCGATTCCGACGCGGCGAAGGCGATCGCACAATCGATCGCGGGGCTTTCCGCGCGCATGCTGTTTCGCCACGCCACCCCTGAACTCACCCCCGTATCGCGAGTCTCCGCATGAACGCGCGCGTCCAGCCGGTTGCCGTCGCTGAAGCGAAAGCCGCTCCGTTTGCGACCCATGAAGTACGCAATCAGGCGCTGCCGGCGCTCGGCTTCAATGCGTTCGACGACGACCGCGCGCTGAGTGGCCTGATCGCGACGATCGCGCCGTGGGCGAAAGACAAGCTTTCCGCGCTCGGCGCTCATGCCGGCAGCGAATCCGTGCAGGAGGCGGCACGGCTGGCCAACGAGCACGAACCAAAGCTCCTGACCCATGACCGGTATGGCAACCGCAATGATTGGGTCGAATTTCATCCGGCCTGGCATCAATTGATGGCGCTGGCGTTCCGGAGCGAGGTGCATAGCCTCGCTTGGTCGACGCGCGAACCGCACGGCCATCTGGCGCGTGCGGCGCTGAGCTATCTCTGGAATCAGATCGAGAACGGCGTCGGCTGCCCCACCGGAATGGCGTACGCCGCGATCGCCGGGTTTTCCGGCAAGCCGCAATTCAATTTGTGGCGGGAGCGAACGCTGGCGGCAGACTACGATCCGCGGCGGCTTCCGATCGAGGCCAAGCGCGCCGCGGTCATCGGTTACGCCATGACCGAAAAGCAGGGCGGCTCCGATCTGCGCGAGACCCAGACCACCGCGCGCTTCGTCGAGCGCGGCGCGCATGGCGAGATCTATGCGATCACCGGCCACAAATGGTTCTTCTCGGTGCCGGTGGCCGACGGATTCTACACGCTGGCGCGCACCCAGTCCGGCGTCAGTTGCCTGTTCGTGCCGCGCCTGCTGCCGGACGGCAGTGCCAACCGCATCCACATTCAGCGTCTGAAGGACAAGTGCGGCAACCGATCGAACGCGTCGAGCGAGATCGAGTACCACGATACGTGGTCGATCCTGGTTGGCGAAGAGGGCCGCGGCATCGCGGAAATCCTCTCGCATGCCCATCTGACGCGGCTGGATTTCGCGGTCGGCTCCGCCGGGCTGATGCGCCAGGCGCTGAGCCTCGCCCTCAACCACGCGCAAACGCGAACGGCGTTCGGCAAGCCAATGTCCGAGCTTCCGATGCAGCGCAACGTGCTCGCCGACCTCGCGCTCGAGAGCGAGGCGGCGATGCTCGGCGCGTTTCGGATCGCGCGTGCGACCGACGGCCTGCAGACAAGCGAACACGAGCGATTGCTGGCACGGGTCGCGACACCGGTGATGAAGTTTTGGAATTGCCAGCGCGCGCCGGCCTTCACCTATGAATGCCTGCAGGTGCATGGCGGCAACGGCTTCATTATGGAGAATCCGATGGCCCGGCTCTATCGCGAGGCGCCATTGAATTCGATCTGGGAAGGCACCTCGAACATGATGTGCATGGACGTTTTGCGCGCCATGCAACGCGATGCGAATTGCCGGGACGCATTCATCGACGAGTTGCGTGCGAGCAGGGGCCTCAATCCGATCTATGACCGAAGCACGGACGATCTCGCCGATCGCTTGCGTGCTCGATACCCGGACGACGGGCACGCGAGAGCGCTCGTCACCCGCATGGCACATGCGCTGCAGGCTGCCGAGATGCTGAGGCGTGGCGACGCCGCTGCCGCTGATCTGTTCGTGAAATCCAGGCTTGGCGCGGACGGGATGCAGGTATTCGGCGGGCTTCCATCGACGGAAAGCCTCAGCCGTATCGTCGAGCGCGCATCCGTCATCCGACACCAAGGGCCCCAGTAACATGCGTCAGATCGAAGTTTGTGCCGTCAGCGATGTCAGGGCCGTCGTGGGAGAACAGGAGTGGGCAACCCGCGTCGATCTTGCGGCGTGCTACCGCCTGGTCGCGCTCTACGGAATGACCGACCTCATCTACAACCATATCAGTGCACAGGTCCCGGGGCATCACGATCAGTACCTGATCAATCCCTATGGCATGCTGTATGAGGAAATCACCGCCTCGAGCCTCGTCAAGATCGACATCGAGGGCCGCACCCTGCTGCAGCCCGACCACGGCTACAACGTCAACGTGGCCGGCTTCTATCTGCATGCCCCGATCCATCGCGCGCGGCCCGACGTGAACTGCGTTCTCCATACCCACACCAGGGCTGGCACCGCGGTCAGCGCGCTTGCCGAGGGGCTGCTTCCGCTGTCGCAGACGGCGATGCGGTTTCACGGTCGGATCGGTTATCACGATTTCGAGGGGCCGGCGATCGATCGGGAGGAATGCGATCGCGTCGTCGCCGATCTCGGCCGCAACAATGTGCTGGTGTTGCGCAATCATGGCCTGCTGGTTTGCGGCAACACGATTCCGCAGGCGTTCAATGCGATCTACTGGCTGGAGCAGGCCTGCCGGATCCAGGTCGACGCGCTCGGCTGCGGCCGGCCGCTGCATGTGCCGACCGAGACGGCGATCGGCAACACGGTGACCTGTTTTGCCGGCACCGAGATCACGCTGGATAATGAGCGCGACACCAATCCGGTGCTGAATGAAGCAGTGCAAAATCTGCAGGCCGGCTACGGCCTGCTGGAATGGCCGGCGCTGCGGCGCAGACTCGACCGCATCGACGGGAGCTACGCGCAATGAGCACGGCGCTGGCGGCGTTGCGGATCGGCTTCATCGGCGCCGGCCGCGTGGCGCAGACGCTCGCGCCGGCGTTCGCCCGCGCGGGGCTGAACGTCGCGGCGTTCTACAACCGCGGTGCCGATGCCGCGCAGCGGCTCGGATCCCGCATCCCGTCGGCGCGGCCGATGACGGATGCGCAGCAGGTCGTCGACCGATGCGACATGGTTTTCCTGACCGTGAGCGACGACGCGATCCTGCCGGTCTGCCGCGACTTGCGCTGGGAGCCGCGTCACCGCGTGGTTCATTGCAGCGGCGCGACCGAACTGGCCGCGCTCGATCATGCGAAATCCGCAGGCGCCGCGACCGGCGGATTTCATCCGATGCAGATGTTTGCCAATCCCGACGTCGCGCTCGAGGGGTTGCGCGGATGCACCGTCGGCATCGAGGCAGAGGGCGACTTCAGGCGTGACCTGGAATTGCTCGCGACCCGTATCGGTTGTGAACCGCTGGCGCTGCCGGCCGGTGCGCGGGCGCTCTATCATGCGTCGGCATATTATGTCGGCCCGTTCCTGATCGCGCTGCTCAAGGAGGGCGTCGAGCTCTGGAAGAGCTTCGGCGCCAGCGAGGCCGACGCGTTGCGCGCGATGATGCCGCTGCTGCGGGGGACGGTCGCGGCTGTTCTCGACGGCGGATTGGCCAACGGCATGGGCGGCTGCGTGGCGCGCGGCGACGTCGGAACGATCCTCAAGCACCTCCGGGCGCTGGATGAGCGCTTTCCTCCCTCCGGAGCGCTGTATCGCGAGCTCGCTTTGCGCAACGTCCCGCTCGGGATCGAGCGTGGCACACTCAGTGCGCCGCGCGCCGCCGAGATCGAGAAATTGCTTCTGCGCACGAGACCGGAAAAGCAGGCGGCATCCTGAGCCAAGAAAAAAGCCCCGGTTCGCTGAACCGGGGCTTTCATGTTTCTGCTTTCGTTCACGTCGCGCTTCAGGCGGCGGTCGAGGCCTTCGCTTGCTGCTTGGCGGCGGCGGCCGCAGCCTCGTCGCGGCGGATCTCCGAGAGCTTCTTCTGCACCTGCTCGGCGAAGATGTACTGCGCCGGACGCTGCTTCGACATGTCGATCTCGGGCGCCATCGGGCCTGATGTCCTGATGCCGCGCAGCGCAACCCACATCGCCTTCAGCGGATTGTTGATCGCAGCGGTCGCCGCGGTCGGCTCGTAGCCGCAATGGGCCATACAGTCGGCGCACTTCTCGTACTTGCCGGTGCCGTAGGTGTCCCAGTCGGTGGTGTCCATCAGCTCCTTGAAGGTCTTGGCGTAGCCTTCACCGAGCAGATAGCAGGGCTTCTGCCAGCCGAAGATGTTGCGCGCCGGCATGCCCCAGGGCGTGCACTCGTATTCCTGGTTGCCGGCGAGGAAGTCGAGGAACAGGCCGGAATGCATGAAATTCCACTTCTTGCCCTTGCCGAGCGCAAAGACGTCGCGGAACAGCTTCTTGGTCTTGGTGCGGTTGAGGAAGTGCTCCTGGTCGGGCGCACGCTCATAGGCGTAACCCGGCGACATCGAGACGCCGACGCCGAGCTCGGTGGTGAAATCGAGGAACTTGGCGATCTCCTCGGCCGGATGACCATCAAAGATTGTGGCATTGACGTTGACCGTGAACCCGCGCGCCTTCGCCGCCTTGATCGCCGAGACGGCGCGATCGAACACGCCCTTCTGCGACACCGCCTTGTCGTGATGATCCTTCAGGCCGTCGAGATGCACCGAGAAGAACAAATAGGGCGACGGCTCGAACAGATCGAGCTTCTTCTCGAGCAGCAGCGCATTGGTGCACAGCGAGACGAACTTCTTGCGGGCCACGAGGCCGCGCACGATCTCGCCGATCTCCTTGTGGATCAGCGGCTCGCCGCCGGGGATCGCCACCATCGGCGCGCCGCACTCATCGGCCGCATCCCAGCATTCCTGCGCCGTCATGCGGCGATTGAGGATCGCATCGGGATAGTCGATCTTGCCGCAGCCGACGCAGGCGAGGTTGCAACGGAACAAAGGTTCCAGCATCAGCACGAGCGGATAGCGTTTGCGGCCAAGCAGCTTCTGCTTGATCAGATAACCGCCGATACGCATTTCCTTGAAGAACGGTATAGCCATTAGACGATTTCTTTCTGCACTTATCAAAGGGATGTGGGTTCAGATCAGCCCGCAGTCAGTTCGGCTGGCAGCCGGAATTCGATATTCTCTTCTCGGCCCGGAACGACCGAGACCGACACCGGTCCGATCCGCCGCAGAGCCTCGATCACATCGTCGACCAAAACTTCGGGCGCAGAAGCGCCCGCGGTTATGCCGACGGCCTTCGCATCCTTGAGCCAATCCGGATTGAGTTCGCTCCCATCGGCAATGAGATAACTCGCGACGCCGACCTCGGTGCCGATTTCACGAAGCCTGTTCGAGTTGGAACTGTTGGCGGCCCCCACCACCAAAATGACGTCAACCAGTTTGCTGAGGTCCCTTACCGCAGATTGGCGGTTCTGTGTCGCATAGCAGATATCCCTGATATCCGGGCCTTGAATATCTGTAAATTTTGCCTGAAGGGCCGCGATAATGTCCCTGGTGTCGTCCACGGACAGGGTGGTCTGGGTGATGTAGGCGACCGGCGCATCGCTCGGCAGCCTCAGTTCCGCCACGTCCTGGACGCTCTGGACCAGCAGGACCGGCCCCGGAACTTGGCCCATGGTTCCCTCGACCTCGGGATGGCCGGCGTGCCCGATCAGGATCAGCGCGCGGCCCTTGGAGATATAGCGCTTGCCTTGGTTGTGGACCTTGGTGACGAGCGGGCAGGTGGCATTGAGCACCGGCAGATCGCGGGCTTCCGCCTCCTCCTCGACGCTCCTAGCAACGCCATGGGCACTGAAGACGGTCACCGCCTTGGCCGGCACTTCCGAGAGGTCCTCGACGAAGATCGCGCCCTTCTTCTTCAGGCTCTCGACGACGTGTTTGTTATGCACGATCTCGTGGCGGACATAGACCGGCGGCCCATACTTCTCGAGCGCGCGTTCGACGATCTCGATCGCGCGCACAACGCCCGCGCAAAAGCCGCGCGGCTGAGCAAGAAACACTTCCATCTGACGTCCGTTACGCAAATTGCACCAATCTCGTTCAATGCCCTGCGGCCTTTTCGGCAACGCACTCCACAGGTCGGACGTCGCAACGTCAGTTGCAATGTCCGAGCCATCACAGTTCCTGGACGGGATCTGCGCCCCAAGCGCATGGAAATACAGCGATTTGTGGCAAAAAGGTAGCGGTTCGATGGGGGCGTGGTCACGGACGAGGGGCATTAGAGGTAATATGGTGTGGGTTTCGACCCCTGCGACCGTCCGTCTCCCTCACTTGTTCGTCACTTTATCGCCCACTGATGCGGTTTATACCGGCCATTCGTGGCCGTTCCTGTGGTTTGGAACCTCCTCGCCGTCCCGTCGAGGAAGATAACCAAAACAACATTAGATCGGTCCCGGGAACTCCGCTACAGAGCGGGCGTTTTCGGCCATGCTTCCCCGAGATTAGAAAGAAACGAAGTGCTGACAAATATTGTCGTCTCCGTTGTTAGGACCTGTACGCGTTTTGCCCTTCCGGTTGTGATTATCTCTGTCCTGTTGTCGATCGGCGCCGGCTTCTACACGGCCCGCAACTTCTCGATCAACACCGACATCAACAAGCTGATCTCGCCGGATCTCGATTGGCGCAAGCGCGACAACCAGTTCGAGGAAGCGTTTGATCGCGAGCGGCTGATCCTGGCGGTGGTCGAGGGAGCGACGCCGGAGCTGACCAGCTCGGCCGCGAAGGCGCTCACCGCGAAGCTGCAGGCCGACAAGAAGAACTTCGAGGCGATCACCGCGCTCGGCTCCGGCGAATTCTTCGAGAAGAACGGCCTCTTGTTCCTGCCGACCGAAGAAGTCGGCAAGGTCGCGGGCCAGCTCGAATCGGCCGCACCGTTGATCGAGATCATGGCCGGCGATCCCTCGATACGCGGCCTGACCGGCGCGCTCGAGACCGGCCTTGCCGGCGTCAAGCGCGGGCAGGTCAAGCTCGACAATGCCGCGCCGCCCTTCAACCTGATCTCCGAGACGGTCGAGACCGTCCTCGCCAAGGGCAACGCGACCTTCTCGTGGCGCGAGCTCACCAGCGACAAGCCGCTGACCGATTCGGACAAGCGCGCCTTCATCGAGATCAAGCCGATCATCGACTATTCGGCGCTGGAGCCGGGCAAGGCCGCGACCGATGCGATCCGCCAGGCGGCGGCCGATCTGAAATTCCCGACCGAATATCATGCGCGCGTTCGCCTGACCGGGCCCGTGCCGATCGCCAACGAGGAATACGCCACCGTGCAGGACGGCGCGATCACCAACGGCATCGGCACCGTGGTGATCGTGCTGGTCATCCTCTGGATGGCGCTGCATTCCGGCAAGATCATCTTCGCCGTGTTCGTGAACCTGTTCATCGGGCTTGCCATCACCACGGCGGTCGGCCTGATGATGGTCGGCTCGCTGAACCTGCTCTCGATCGCCTTCGCCGTGCTGTTCATCGGCCTCGGGGTCGACTTCGGCATCCAGTTCAGCGTCCGCTACCGCTCCGAGCGCTTCAAGAACGACAATCTGACGCTGGCGCTGGAAAACGCGGCGCGCCGCTCGGCGGTGCCGTTGTCGCTCGCCGCGATGGCGACCGCTGCCGGTTTCCTCTGCTTCCTGCCGACCGACTACAAGGGCATCTCGGAGCTCGGCAAGATCGCCGGCGCCGGCATGCTGGTGGCGTTCGTCACCAGCATCACGGTGCTGCCGGCGCTGCTCGATCTGCTCAATCCGCCCGGCGAGAAGGAGCCGGTCGGCTACGCCTTCCTGGCGCCGCTCGATAACTTCCTGGAGAAGCATCGCGTTCCGATCATCGTCGGCACGCTGCTGGTCACGGTCGCGGGCCTGCCGCTGCTCCATTACATGAAGTTCGACTTCAACCCGATCAATCTGCGCAATTCCAAGGTGGAATCGATCGCGACCTTCCTCGACCTGAGGAAGGATCCGAACACCGGCGCCAATGCCATCAATGTTATGACGCGCTCGGAAGCCGACGCCAAGAAGATCGAGGCCAAGCTCGAGAAGCTGCCGGAAGTGTCGCGCGTGATGTCGCTCGACAGCTTCGTGCCCGACGACCAGCCGGCCAAGCTGAAGCTGATCGCGCAGGCGGCCAAGACGCTCGGCCCCGCGCTCAACCCGGATTCGGTCGATCCGGCGCCGTCGGATCAGGAGAATGTCGAGTCGCTGAAGAGCTCGGTCGACGGCCTGCGCAAGACCGCGGGCGACGGCAAGGGGCCGGGTGCGCTGGCCGCGCGCCGGCTCGCCGACGCGCTGCAGAAGCTCGCCGATGCGAATGAGGCGACCCGCGACAAGGCGCAGGACGTATTCGTCGCGCCGATGAAGATCGTGTTCGATCAGCTCCGCAATACGCTGCAGGCCCAGACCGTCACGCTGCAGAACCTGCCGCCGGAACTCGTCGCCAGCTGGAAGACCAAGGACGGTCTGATGCGTGTCGAGGTGGAGCCGAAGGGCGATCCGAACGACAACGACAATCTGCGCCGCTTTGCCGACGCCGTGCTCGCCGCCGAGCCGACCGCGATCGGCGGACCGGTCTCGATCCTGAAGTCGGGCGACGTCATCGTGAAGGCGTTCATCCACGCCGGCATTCTGGCGCTGGTCACGATCAGCCTACTGCTGTGGCTCACGCTGCGCCGCGTCGTCGACGTGCTGATGACGCTGGTGCCGCTCCTCGTCGCCGGCATCGTCACGCTGGAGATTTGCGTCTTGATCGGGCTGCCGCTCAACTTCGCCAACATCGTCGCCCTGCCGCTGCTGCTCGGCGTCGGCGTGGCGTTCAAGATCTACTATGTCACGGCGTGGCGGCAGGGCAGGACGAATCTGCTGCAGTCGAGCCTGACACGCGCGATCTTTTTCAGCGCGCTGACCACGGCGACCGCGTTCGGCAGCCTGTGGCTGTCGAGCCATCCCGGCACCGCCAGCATGGGCAAGCTGCTGGCGCTCTCGCTCGTCACCACACTCGCGGCGGTGTTGCTGTTCCAGCCGGCGCTGATGGGCAAGCCGCGCGAGGTCAAGGAGGAGGATATCGCCAACGACGTCACCTGACGCGTTGGCGATTCGCTGTCGAACCGGCTTGGCGGCAGGCGCCGCCGAGCCGCGATGTCAGCGGACGGTGTTCCCGCAGGTTTCCGCTAATGCGTCGGTCGCGCGATGTCGGGGAGCAGGCAGATATCGCCCACGGCGTCAGCCTGCGCATTGGCATTGCCCGGGGCCTGCTTTTGAGCCGGCTTGGTGGCCGGCGCCACGGCGCCGGTGGTTTTCTGCGGCGCTGTTGACTTGGGCTGGGTGCCCTTCGCCGCCGGATTGCCGGCGGCGCTCACCGGAATCGGCGGACCGACGCGGGTCCAGGTCTCGCCGCCGCACAGGAAGCCGAGCACGCAGCCCTGGATCTCAAGCTGATCGGTGCCGACGGGCTTGATGGTCGAGCTGTAGAGCTGGCCGTCCTTGGCGTTGTAGACCTGACCTTCCCACGCATCCGCGCCGGCCTTCTTCTTCATGTCGATCAGGATCGGCATGCCGAGCGTCGGCCTGCTCTGCTTCGCAGGATCAGGATTGTTCTTATCCTTGCCGCCTGGGGTTTTTTCCCAAGACACCGCACCCCACATGTTGCCATTACACTGGGCGACGCGGATGGTGGCGACACCGTCAGCGACCTTCCAGTCGCCGGTCGGATCCGCTGCAAGTGCCGGTGATAATACGGTGGCCAAAAATAAACCTGAAAAGGCTATTGTACGCGCGAAAGTTCTTGGGCAGTGCAACATGGTCCAAACCTGTGCTTAACTGGACGATCCGAGCGGGGGTCAAAACGCCGCTAGCGAGCGTTTTAAGTTGACGAGATGGCCATCAACCGACGTATGTAACGAATGGTAAGTTCCAATTTAGACGTTTCCGAGATTTTTGTGGAGCGCGAGGGGCAGCGCGGTGCCATGCACACACGTCACCTCAACGAGCAGCTCGTTCGCGTTCTCAAGACCATCGGCTACGACGTCGGCTTCCAGAAGGGGCAAGGCCAATACCTCTTCGATCGTCAGGGGGCTCGTTACCTTGATCTATTGAGCGGATTTGGCGTTTTTGCGATTGGCCGCAATCATTCGGCCCTGCGCCAGGCGCTGAAGAGCGTGCTCGACGCCGATCTGCCCAATCTCGTGCAGCTCGATGTCTCGACGCTCGCCGGCGTGCTCGCGGAACGCCTTCTGGAACATGTTCCATATCTGGACAAGGTGTTTTTCGCAAATTCCGGCGCCGAAACCGTCGAAGCCGCGATCAAGTTCGCGCGTGGCGCGACCGGCCGCCCCGGTATCGTCTATTGCGGGCATTCGTTCCACGGCCTGTCCTACGGCGCGCTGTCGCTGACGGATGATTCGAATTTCCGCGGCGGATTCGAGCCGCTGCTGCCGGGCTGCACTCCGATTCCCTTCAACGATCTCGAAGCGCTGGAGAAGGCGCTGTCGTCGCGCCAGGTCGGCGCCTTCATCGTCGAGCCGATCCAGGGCAAGGGCGTCAACATGCCCACCGACGAGTTCCTGCCCGGCGCGCTGGCGCTGTGCCGCAAATACGGCACGCTGTTCATCGCCGACGAGATCCAGACCGGCATCGGCCGCACCGGAAAATTCCTCGCGATCGAGCATTGGGGCATCGAGCCCGACATGGTGCTGCTGGCGAAGGCGCTATCCGGCGGTCATGTGCCGATCGGCGCGCTGCTGACGCGCAAGAACATCTTCGACAAGATCTTCAACCAGATGGATCGCGCGGTCGTGCATGGCTCGACCTTTGCCAAGAACGATCTGGCGATGGCCGCCGGCATCGCCACGCTCGACGTCATCAAGGCCGAGAAGCTCGTCGAGAACGCCGCCAAACGCGGCGCCGAGCTCCGTCTTGCGCTGACGCGCATGGTGCCCGGCTATGAGCTGATGAAGGAAGTGCGCGGCAAGGGCCTGATGATCGGCGTCGAGTTCGGTCCGCCGAAATCGCTGCGGCTCAAGGCGTCATGGAATCTGCTGGAGACCGCCAACAAGGGCCTGTTCTGCCAGCTGATCACGGTGCCGCTGTTCAAGGATCACAAGATCCTGACCCAGGTCGCCGGCCACGGCCTCCACACCATCAAGCTGCTGCCGCCGCTCATGATCACCGAAGAGGACTGCACCTGGATCGAGAAGTCGTTCGACGACGTGATCGCCGGCAGCCACAAGGTGCCCGGCGCGATCTGGTCGCTCGGCAAGACGCTGGTCGACAACGCGGTGCGCAAGTCGGCGTAGGCCTCACGATGTAGCCCGGATGGAGCGAAGCGAAATCCGGGATTCTCACAACCGGCAAGACCGTTCCCGGATTGCGCTTCGCTCCATCCGGGCTACTAGACTCACCCCTCCTTGTTGGCGCGCATTGCGCCCTCGAACTTGTCGCCGAACTCGGAGAGCTCGTCGGCGCCGAGATCGCTGACCGCCCAGTAGTTCAGGCCGCGGTCGCTCCAGCGGCGGATGTTGAAGCCCTGCAGTGTCGAGATCTTCGCCGCCTTGCGTTCGGTGTTCGCGGTCTGCGCCACGAACAGGTTGATGACGTGTTGGCGCCGCTTGTAGACCACGGCGCCGATCTCGCGGGCGTTGACGTAGTCGAGCCGGCCGCCGATCAGCGTGAAGCCCTGCGCGGTGAGATCGATCACCGGCGGCGAGACGTCGAGCTTGCCGTTGAACCAGGGCTTGACCGTATGCTGATCCGTCGAGATCACGTCGGTGAGGTGGCCGGCCTGCAGCGAACGCAGATGCGCCGACACCACCTCGTTCTCGATGCGCTGCTCATCATCGTTGCGCAGCACGATCGCGACAAGGCCGGTCGCTGCCATCGCCGACACCGCGGAGCCCAGCGCGAAGCCGCGCAGCACCGAGCGCCGGGTCGGCGCCGCCCGCGCTTGTGGTTGCGGCAGCGACTTCTCGATCTTGCGGCGCAGCTCGATCGGCGCCTTGTAGCGCAAATCGCTCTCGGCGATCGCCTGGCGGATCTCCTGATACTCCTTCATGAGCGCGGCACAATGCGCGCACCCCTCGACGTGGGCTTCCACTTCGCGCGCATGGCCGGCGTCGAGTTCGCCGTCGATCAGCGCGTGGATCAGCACTTCGGCTTCCTCGCAGGTCATTTCGCTTGCTCCTGTTCCGCAAGCCAGGCCGATCGCAGCATGGCGCGGGCGCGCGCAAGGCGGGACATCACGGTGCCGACCGGCACGGCGGCGACATCGGCGATCTCACGGTATGAAAGATTCTGGATTTCCCTGAGCACGAAGGTCTCGCGGAACGGCTCGGCAAGCGCCGCGACCAGCTTGCGCACGGTCTCGCCGTCGAAGCGGCGGAGCAGCTGCTTTTCCGGGGTCTCCGGGGCTTCATTCCACAGCGGGGTCTGCTCGCCGCCTTCGGGCAACTCCTCGACCGCGGTCGGGGCGGTCTTGCGCCTTGCATATTCGGCGCGGCAGACATTGCGCAGGATCGCGAACAGCCACGGCTTCATCGCAGGTCCGCGGTAGCTGTCGAAATGCTTGTAGGCGCGCAGATAGCATTCCTGCACCGCATCCTCGGCGTCGGCGGCATCGCGCAGCAGATAGCGGGCCAGCGTATAGGCGTCGTCAAGGTACGGCAGCGCGGCCTCGCGGAAGCGTCGCGCCTTTTCGGGATCGTCTTGCGACGCGTTGACAACCATCGTGTCCTGCCCGGCATGTCGAGAGACGGCTCGTGCCCGGCCGGGGGCGCAGGGCCACCGGCCGGGCATGGTTGTGATCGTATGGGTTGTCACGTTACCCAACCTTGACACTGCCTGTCATGTGCGGATGCAGCGAGCAGAAATACTTGTACTCGCCGGGCTCCGTGAAGGTGAACGAGAAGGTGCCGTCGGTATCCATGGTCTTGGAGCGGAATTTGCCCGCGCACACCACGGTGTGCGGGATGTCGTCGCGGTTGGTCCAGGTCACTGTCGTGCCGACCTTCACCTCAAGCTGGGGCGGGGTGAACGAGAAGTTGTCAATGTGAACCGCGGTATCTTCGGCGCGGGCCACCGTGACCGGCAGCAGCATGGTCGCGACCAAGGCGATCCCGAAGTCGCGTCGATTGATCGAACTCATCGGTCTTGTCCCTCAGCCTTGCAGCGGCGTGTCGATGATCGCCAGCGGCTGGCTGTTCTGCTTGAAGTTGATGCTGGCGACGCCGAGCATGCTGCGCAGCTTGGCATCCTCCACCTTCATCGGGCCGGGCGAGGGGGCGGAGCCCGGCGCCGGCTGCGGGAAGGCGGTCGAACGCGCGGTGTGGAAGGTGACGTTGCCCTCGACCTTCTGCATCACCTGGTGGATGTGGCCGTTGAGCACGGTGACCGAGCCGAAGCCCTTGACGTATTCCAGCGCACGGGCACCGTCCTCGGTGCCCCAGCCCCATTGCGGATAGACCGTCCACAGCGGGATGTGGGCGAACAGCACGATCGGCGTCGACTTCGAGCGGCCCTTGAGGTCATTCTCCAGCCATTCGAGCTGCTCGTTGCCGAGATTGCCGAGGCCGCCGCCCTTGAGGTCGACGACGTTGACGAGGCCGATGAAATGCACGCCGCCGGCATCGAACGAATAGTAGCCCGGACCCTTGGTGCCGCGGCCGTAGCGCTCCTTGTAGAGCTTGACCTCCTCGTCGATGAAATCGTGCTCGCCCGGCACGTAGTGCACGTCGAGCTTGGCCTGCGAGATGATGCGATCGGCGTCATCGAATTCGGACGCCTTCGACAGATGGGTGATGTCGCCGGTGTGGATCATGAAGGACGGCTTGACCTGCATCGCCCGGACCTTGTTGATGGCCTCTTCCAGCGTGCCGATGGCGTTCGGGTTGGCCGGCTTGTCGAAGCCGACATGACTGTCGCTGATCTGCATGAAGGTCATGCCGGGCGCAGCTTCCGCAGCCGCGGCCGAGCCGACGATGCCGAGCGAATGCGGCACGCCGCCGGTGACCGTCCACAGCACGCCGGTGCCGGCCCAGGTCATGCATTCGAGCACCTTGCGTCGGCTGACGCCTTTTTCCTCATCGCGATGGTCGTGATCGTGTCCGCTCATGGCAAGTCTCCCGTGGGCCCAGGGATTGGGTTTCCGGGGAGATGATCGGTGGGGCTGGGGCTTTATTCCCGAGGCCTGGGCGGGGCCGAGGGCAGGGATGACGATTTCGTGAGGCCCGCATGATCGGCGGCGCAGGGGACCGCGCGACAGCTCGACGCACGGGCAAGATGCGCAATTGAAGCGTTGGTGCTTGCAGCGTTATCGACCCGGCAAACCACTGATCGAGCGGAGGAAAACATGGCTGACGTCACCGGCGGCTGTCACTGCGGCGAGATCCGTTACGAGGTGACCGGCGAACCGGTCGTCCATGCTTTGTGTCACTGCACCGATTGCCGGCGCCACGCCGGCGCGCCGATGGTTGGCTGGGTCATGGTTGCCGAGGACATGGTCAAGGTGACCAAGGGGCAGCCCAGGATCTACCGATCCTCGGAGCACGGCCGGCGGCACTTCTGCGCGAACTGCGGCAGCGGACTTTTCTATACCAATGGCAACGTGCTGCCCGGGTTCATCGACATCCAGAGCGGTACCTATGACGATCCCGACGTGGTGCCGGCCACGATGCATATCCAGGTCGCGGAGCGGCTGCGCTGGATGGAGGATGCGCATGAGCTGCCGACCTTCGACCGCTTTCCGCCGCCGGAATGACCGGGTTGATGAACGCGGTGCTTTCCGGCGAAGCGACTATGCCCGCCATGACATGGAATCGCCCGCAACATAGACGGACGGTTGCAATACGGCGTTTTCTTTTTGGCGGCTGCGCGTGACGCTCGCGTTGGTCGAGCGTCCATTTCACGCACAAACCAGCGCGGGGCCGTTCGCTTGCGTCCGGTTGGCCTTATTCGTCTTCGTCGTCCGGACCGCCACGCTGCTCGATCGCGTTTCGTACGCCGCGCATGACGGCGAACGACACGAATGCCATCCTTCGCTTCTGATCATCGCTCAATGTCTTGTAGAGCGGCTCCCAGGCATCGGAGAGCTTCTTGAGATCGGTCCCGCGCTGAATCAGCCGGTCGGCCCTGCGTTGCATCATCTCGACCGGATTGCTTCCACCAAGGGCCTCCATCGGTCCGTTCTCCTGGAGTTCGGCAATTCGCTCCAACCGAGCCTGCCGGTTTTTCGCTCGCGCACGGATGGCATCCTCGATGGCCGGCCAGTATTTCTCCTGATCGGGTGTCAGCTGCAAGGCGGCCCTGACGATCCCGACACGCATGTCCGTCAGGCTCTTCAGATCGGCTGCGCTGGGTTGCGCGGCTCCGACTGTTGTGGATGTCTCTGCTGCAAAAGCGAGAGACGAGGTCGTCACCAAAAATGCAATCGCTGCGACAGCTGCGTTCCTCGTCATTGTACGCTCCTGAGCTGGTCATCAAGGATGTCCGCGAGAGCAACCACAATCACGTCAGCCACGGGTTGATCTAGGTCAAGCGGCAGAGGGAGCCGGAAAATATGGACGCGCTTCTGACCGTTCGGGAAGTTCCGTGAGGCTCCGGATCGGTTGGTCCGGCTCAAGCCATGACCGGCGCGACGGTGGCGCCGGATTGTTGAGCTAGATCAAGGTTACGCTGCCTGCGGTGTTCAGAAACTGCTGTCGACCTCGTTTCGACCGGGCGGTACCATGCACCTTCTGCTCAAGGAAATTCGACATAATCCACTGCTCTGGATGCTGGTCTTCGTACCGATCGTGCTGGCGGTCGAGACGGCAGCTCCGTCCGCCCACACCGCCCTGTTTGTGCTCGCCGTCCTGGCCATCGTGCCGTTGGCCGCCCTTCTCAGCCACGCGACGGAGAGCGTCGCAGAGAAAACCGGCGACGCAGTCGGAGGCCTGCTCAACGCAACTTTGGGCAATCTGACCGAGCTGATCATCGCGATCGCCGCGCTGCATGCCGGAGAGTACATGCTGGTCAAGGCATCGATCGCTGGTGCCATCGTCACCAATTCACTCTTCATGCTCGGCGCATCATTCCTGCTCGGTGGGCTCCGCCATCACGTTCAGGAGTATAATCGGGCCGGCGGGAGGATGTACGCAGCGCTGCTGCTGATGGCCACGATTGCGTTGCTTGCGCCCTCGGCTGTTGCCGACCTCGATCCGGCGCGCGGCGAGGCCATGGCGCTGGCTCTCAGTACGGGCCTCGCAGTGCTGCTGATATGTGCCTATGGGCTCGGCTTGCTGTTCTCGCTCAAGACACACAAGGAGCTGTTCGCAAGCGAGGAGCATGGCGAAACCGGCGGCGCCGGCTGGCCGATCGGACTTGCGTTAGGCACCCTTCTCGTGGTCACGGTGCTGGTCGCGCTGGTCAGCGAAATATTCGTCAGCTCGGTACAGAAGGCGGGCGAGACGCTGGGATTGAGCCCGGCGTTCGTCGGTTTCATCATCGTCGCGCTGGTCGGCGCCGCGGCAGAAATGGCGGTCGCGTTTTCTGCGGCGCGCAAGAACCGCCTAGATATGAGCGTCAGCATCGCGCTCGGCAGCGCGTCTCAAATCGCCTTGTTTGTCGCGCCGGCGCTGGTGCTTCTGAGCTACGTCGTCGGTCCGAAGCCGATGGATTTGCAGTTCTGGCCGGGCGCCGTGACGATGGTCATGATCGCTTCCGTGACATCCTGCTTCATCACCAACAGCGGGCGGTCGGCATGGTTTATCGGCGCCTTGCTCGTGCTGATCTATGTGATTTTCGCCATGACCCTGTACATGGTGCCACCTGGATCGCACGGCCCGGTTTGATCAACGGCGAGCGTTGCCGGCACCGATCCGGACGAGGGCCCGTGTTCCTCGTCGCGTTCACGCGGACACCTGATGGCTTTACAGCGGTAGCTCGCTCTGACCGCGCGTCCAGTCGATGATGTCGATCTGGAGCCCCCGTTTCAGAATCTCGGCCTCAAGATTGCTGGCATGCCGCTTCCATTCGGCCGTCGACCGGACCCGGAATTTTGGATCTTCACCGTTTGCCTCGAACTCATCGTCGGCTTCGAGCGCGCCGCGAACAGCCTCGTACATCATCTTAAGGCTCGCGTCGGTGAAGGCGTCGTACTCCATCGAGCCGTCTCCTTGGAAAAGCAAAATTCAAGGGACCGCCACGATGGCGATCATGGCGTCTCTTTGCGATCGATCCATTCAAAATGGACATGCCGATGCCTGACCGAAGCTCGACAGCGAGCCGGTGCGGTGCAACCGCATGTCCATCCATTGCAGCTCAGCCGGATCAATACTGCGGGCAGACCATTTGCCCGTATTCATTGTAGTAGCAGCTTTGGTTGCCGTAGTAGCCATAGGCGCCATACGCGCCGGCTGCGGCTGCAGCGCCGACGGCGGCAGCACCATAACCCCAGCCCGGCCGATAGTAGCCTCTGCCGTAGCCGGGATAGCCGGCGACCGGGCGGCCAGGGCGCCCTGCAATCGGTCGACCGGGATAGCCCGGACGCCCTGCAATCGGTCGGCCACCTGGACGGCCGGCAACGCGATATCCTCCACCGTGAACTCTTCCGCCGCCTACATGCATGCCACCGCCGCCGCGAAAGCCGCCTCCGCCGCCGCGGAAGCCGCCGCCTCCTCCGCGACGGGCATAGGCGTCATCAGGAATCAGGCAAACAGCGACGAGCACCAGAGCCGCCAGAGCGGCGAGGATACAACGAAGCATGGCGTGTCCTCCCTATGGGACAATATTGCGAGCGGCGACACTGCGACAATTTCGCCTCGCGAGATTGACGTAGATCAACGGAATGCAGTAGGGCGCGCCTTCCAAAAGGGTCAGGCAGCTGTCATCAACCCCAGGCACAATCTGTACTTTGCTGCCGAAGCATCTTGCCTGGAATGCGAACGTGAGTTCCATGGCATTTGCTTTTCGCCTCAGTCAGGCGACAGCCATCGTTTCATTGCCGAGTTCACCTGGTGTTTTTACGTCCTGCAGAACGCAGCCAAGAGGATCAACGTGCGCAAAGCGGATGTGACGTGCGCGTGCTGTGGCGCAGGTTTCCGGCGGTTGGAGCTATGGTCCGAACCTGGCGCCAAAGGTGAGTATCACTGCCCCGTTTGCGACTACTTGCTCGAGGCCTTCGATGGCACCAACCTGATCGCCTATCGGCTGACGATCCAGCCGGTGCGCGCTCCGGCCTACTCGGTCAAACCGATCGACGATCAACAATAGCCGGACGATTGGTTGCCGCGAGCGCGCTTCGGTTTTCGAGGTGACGGCTGACGCCATGACTGTTTGGCCGTGTCACTGCACCGATTGGCGCAGCATCCCGGCGCGCCGATGGCCGACCCGGTGACGGCCGCAGAGGACGCAGTCAAAGTGAGCGGGGCAGAACTACCTGTCGTCGGAGCACGGCCGGGGCGGGTCGCTCGCACCCTCGTCGGATGGTCTCGGTCCTTGCTTGCTCGGGCGCCAGGGCGCCGGCTAGTTCTTGACGGCATACAGAGGCGTTCTGAACGTCAGTTGATAAGCCGGTTTCGGCACCCACATGATTTCGGCTGTGACGCCAAACAGTCGGTTGTCATTATCGTCCACGCGGTCGAGATCGATCCGCACGATCGGTTGTGCAAAGGGCTGAATCGATGCGAGGTTCAGAAGCTGCGCGCCCTCGAAGGATTGCACGCCCACGCGGCCGGTAAATTTCCAATTGTTCGGCCATTGATAGTAGCCGCCGACATAGGCAATCGTGTTCGGGTTGATCCTTCCCAGCGCACCGTCGACGTCGGCTCGCGTGTATTGGAAACCGCTGAGGAAGCCTCTGGTCTCATCGGAATCGAGCGCATAGTCGAATTCGAGAATGTTGTTGAAGGAGGTTGTGCTCAGTGGACCATCGGGAATCGACTTTGTGATAGTCGACTGCAGCGTCACGGTAGGAAAGGTTCCACCGTTCTGCTCGTAAAGGTCGGCCTGGAAGCCGATATTCCAGCTTGTGATTTGAAGGGACGAAAAGCCGGAGCTTCCAAAGCTCGTCGAACTTCCGGAGACGCCGGCATAGAGCGAGGCGCTCTCGGTGACATCGACCGTCAGCGGAAAATCCATATTGAGGGATTTCGCTGCTGGTAGGCCGACCGGAGATGCCGCGCCGCCCGATGTCGCAAGCGTCTGCGTATTGAACAGCGTCGGATGGCCAAAGCCGAACGCGAGCGATCCTGCCGGAACCTGCGCGTAGATCGTCCTGAGGTCGAGATAGATCGTCGGCACCGAAGCATTGGCAAGGCCGTCATCGTTCGCGGCAAAGGCCTTCGTAACCGGGACGATGATAAGCAGCGCGCACAATGCCGCGCTCAAGATCGATCCAGGAGCCGGCAGCCCTGCGCTGTTACGTGGTGGCGCGTTCAAGGCGAGAACCTTCGCTAGGCGCGATTGTCATTGGGTCGGGAGGCTGGCCGATCGATCGTGGCTTGTCCGTTCCTCGACCTCTGCCGAAACTCCCGCGGGGTGCAGCCGGAAATCCGGCGGAAAGCCCGCGTGAAGTGCGCAGGGTCGGCATAGCCCGACGAGAATGCAACGTCGATGATCTTGATTTCTGTGCTGCCCAGAAGCTTGGCCGCATTGTTGAAGCGAGCCTGCTCAAGCAGACCCGAATATGTCAGACCAGCGAGCGAAAGCCTCCGCTGCAGACTCCTGGTGCTCACGCCCATCATCTCGGCGGCCTGCATGATCGTGAGGCCTCCTTGATCAAGGTAGGAGGGCAAGCTTAGCTTCAGTGCGCTGACGACGTCCTTTCCGAATGACTGCGGCTCGTGATCAGCCGGCGTCGGCCGAACGTCGTTTGCGGGATTTGCAAGACTGAGGAGTTCTACCGGCACTTCGATCCATGACGCCTTTTGACCCGACATGAAGCGCGTGTTCGGCCAATGCGATTGGACCTCCGGGCTCGGCGTATAGAGTGCTTCAAACGCAATCACTCTCGGAGACCAACTCATCCCGGCGAACTGACGGACGATGTGCAGGACGAATATGTTCTGAAGCCACTGGGATATCTCAAGATGGGAAATGCCCTCCGTTCCAGTAAGCTTGCTGCAAATCTTCAAGCTCTCGCCGCTTGGTTCGAGCCATAGCTGGAGGATCGTATCTTCGCACGGCGCCCACCGGCAAATTTGCTGCAGGGCAACCAGAAGCGTTGGCGCATGGCGCACCCGCGCCCGCATGGCTTCGCTCAAATGTTCGAACGAGAGCCGCTGGGCTGCGCGAAAGGCGATTTCCGATAGGCCCTGCTTTTGCTGAGCGGCCGTCGCAAACCGAACCGCCGGCAGCAAAGGCACGTAATGATCCGCTTTTTCTTCAAAGGACGTCGGGAGTTGAAATTTGGCGAGAAGTGCTGCCGTCGGGCCGCCTATTTCAGAATGGAGCTCAGCGAACGGGATCAGAAATTGACAACGGGTCAATGGAATGACGGTCATTACTACCTACCCAAGAAGTTTTGCCGCGATCGCAGCTTAGCAGGCCGGAACTCGTCTTGCGTTGTCTTTATCGCGCAATCAGCTGCGACGAATTGCGATTGGCGAAAGTTTTGGCGGCTGATGGCCAGATCGGTGGGCGAAGCTGCTTTATCTTGAAGCGTCGTTTCTCTTGCAGGAGCACGGGCTTCACGCCTCAAACCAACCGATGAGAGCTGTCCGATTGCCTTCAGCCCAGGCGGTCCGCGCAGTCATTGTCGCGTCGCTGCGACACGGTGACGCAACTCTTGATAGCACCGCTCACGCCCTCAAGATCAGCTCGCGCACATTGCAGCGACACCTTGGTCGCCTGGGCACCAGCCACAGCGAAATGCTCGCGGAAGTTCGCTTGAACATCGCTTGCCGCTTGCTCGCAGACTCAAGCAAGCGGCTGTCGGAAATCGCGAAATTCGTCGGCTACAGCAACGCCAGCAGCTTCAGCCGCAGGTTCGTGCGTTTGATGAAAATCCAACCTATCGTTTACAGGCAGCGGCAACTTGCCGATCGGCAGGGCCAAGCAGGCCATCGCAAGAGATCCCACACCGCTGGGCCATGACAATTCCGATCATTGGCGCGAAATGGCAAGACGCGCGATTTGAATTGGCGCGAAATGCTTAGCGAAGCTGATTGCCGAGATTGCGCTCCCCAAAGGAATAACAAACATGACCCTTCGCTCAGCTCTGTTGGTATTTTGCGTCGCCGGATTGATTGCCGCTCCCCATAAGGTGCTTTCCCAAACTGCACCCGAGAACAAACCACACGTACCGCTCGAGAAGTCGATAGGTCAGGCAAAGCCGGAAGTCGTGCCATCGCTCTTCGTCCTCAACTCGCGCGGTGCGAGCTTGAAGGACGGGAAGCTTGTGCTGACGGGGGTTTCACCGAATGCGATCGTGTTCGCCGATCGGCCCGTGAGGGCAGCCGGTCATGATCTCACATCGCGCATTGTCGAGGATTGGGGCAATGGCAGTGACAATTTCGCAAAGGACCCTCCAAACGCCACGGTGTCCGGGTTCAGGAAAGACGGATCATCGGTAGCGGACGCCGTCGTCGTCTTGAAATCGCCCAAGCTCGAAGGCGACAGGCTGACTTTCGATGTCGATATGCTCGAAGGCGACCTTGCGGGGGCTGATGGACCGGCGTCGATCTTTATCGACATCATCGGTCGTCCATTCACGCCGCTGTCTTTTGCCGGCGTTGCCCGCCGCACCGCCTGGCGAGGTGCTTACTACCGCGGCGCTGCAGTCGCGGGTGCGGCCGCACTTGGAGCTGCGGCAGCCTATCCGTACTACGCCCCCCGATGCGGATACTATCCTTATCCGCCTTGTTACTGAGCAACGCGACCGTCGCGTCGAAGCCGCTGGGCCGACAGGTGGAAGATCGGCCGCGATCCAAGCCGGGCACGCGAGCTCACAGGAGAGCATCATGAGACGAACCGCTATGATCGCAGCATCGCTGATCGTCGCCGGCATTCAGTCGGCGCACGCGCAGACAGACCTCAGCGCCTACGCCAACGCCGAAGGCTATCTGGACGTTCAGAAGCTGACCTGCGCGCAACTCGCCGGAACATGGCAGGGAGACGCCGATCTTCTCACTGCCTGGTACAGCGGTTGGTACAACGGGCTTGCGCGCAAGCACTACCTCGACATCAAGAAGTCCCGCGAGGCCGAGCACGAAGTAATCCAACATTGCAAGGCGCATCCTGATCAACTCATCATCGAGGCGATCGCGGCGGTCTTCAAGGATATGAGAGCGGCGCTCGGGATCAGGATGCAGCCCTGACCCGCGGGATCGGACACCTTTTACGGCAGGCCGACAGTCGGAGCAGCCTGACGATTGTTTGAAGACCATTCGATTTGCAAAGGAGAGAACAATGGAGATCACGCGTCGCAATCTTGCGCTCGGCGGAATGGGTCTGCTTACCGGAGCGGCGATAGGTCGACCAGCCGTCGCCGAGGAGGGAGCTTTCGCGGGTGTCGGTCAGGGCTTGGAGGACTTCTGGCTCGCGAGCGACGCCTACATATTCGGCTATCCGTTGGTGACGATGGAGATGACGCGGAGGATCATCACCAACGTCGCGGAGCCCGTGGGCACGCGAGGGCCGATGGGCCATATCATCAAGCTGCGCCAATATCCGGACGCGTCGTTCCGTGACGTCACTGCGCCCAACGCGGACACGCTCTACACCACGTCCTTCTTCGACGTCGGGAAAGAACCGTGGGTCCTCAGCATCCCGGACATGAAGGGGCGCTATTTCCTGATGCCCATGCTTGATGGCTGGACGACGGTGTTCCAGGTGCCGGGGAAGCGCACCACCGGCACCGGTGCCCAAACCTATGCCATCACCGGGCCCGGCTGGAAGGGCACGCTGCCGGACGGCGTGAAGGAGTACAAATCGCCCACCAATATCGTGTGGCTGCTCGGCCGCATCTATTGCACCGGAACGCCGGAGGACTACGCCGCCGTCCACAAGCTGCAGGATGAGTGCAAGCTCGTTCCGCTCAGTGCTTACGGCAAGCCGTACACACCGCCTCCAGGAAAGGTCGATCCTTCGATCGACATGAAGACGGCCGTCCGCGAACAGGTCAATCGCATGGACGCGGTGTCGTATTTCAAGCTGCTATGCGAGCTCATGAAAAGCAACCCGCCGAACGCGGCAGACGCGGCCCAGCTCGCCAAATTTGCCCGCATCGGCATCGTACCCGGGCGGGACTTTGACGAGACCAAGCTGAAGGCGGACTTCCTGAAGCGTGTGCCCGAGGTGTCATTCGACAGGATCATGCTTCAGTTCAAGGTCAACAAGGCCATCACGGATGAGAACGGCTTTGCGTTCACGACGAAAACCGGCATCTACGGGACGGACTACCTGATGCGGGCCCTGGTAACCGCGATCGGACTCGGCGCCAACCGCCCGCAGGATGCGGTCTATCCGACCTCGCAAAAGGATGCGGATGACCGCAAGTACAATGGTGCGAACAAGTACGTCATGCGGTTTCCCAAAGGCCACTTGCCTCCGGTCGAGGGATTCTGGTCGCTCACGATGTACGACAGCAGCTACTTCTTCGTGAACAATCCGCTCAACCGATATTCAATCAGTGCGCGGGAAAATCTGAAGGAAAATCCGGACGGCTCGACCGATCTCTATATTCAGAAGGACTCGCCCGGCAAAGACAAGGAATCGAACTGGCTTCCTGCGCCCGAGGGAGATTTCATACTCATGCTGCGGATGTATTGGCCGCAGGAAACCGACCCTTCGATCATCAACGGCACTTGGACGATTCCGGCCGCCAAGAAGATCGGGGCCTGAGAAACTGGATTCATGCCGGCTCCAACCGGGCCGGCATGAATCAATGTGCTACAATTTGCGCGGGCGAATCGTGCGCTTGAGCGAGCCGTACAGGTCGTTCCGCACCGCACCAAAGGGGCGTGACATGCGGCTTCGCGGTCTTTCGATGAGGCGGCAACCAAACGGGCGAGGCAAGACACTCAGGGATGTCGGCATCGCCATGATACTGGTCATGGCGTCAGTTTCGTCTGAGGCCGCGCGTGCCGACGAGGCCGGCGTCTCATATTGGCTTCCCGGCCGCTTCGGCAGCCTCGCTGCGACCCCGCAGGTCCCTGGCTGGTCGATGGCGGAGGTCTACTATCACACCAGCGTAAGTGCATTCGGCAATGCCGCGGCCGCCAGGGAGATCCAGGTCGGCAGAATCCCCGCCGCGGCTAACGTCAACCTAAACCTGCATCTCAACGCGCAGGCGGATCTCATCCTTCTCAATCCCACTTATACGTTCGCAACGCCGGTGCTGGGTGGCCAACTTGCCATCGGCGTGATCGGGCTGTTCGGACGGTCGAGCGCGGATCTTGCGGGGACGCTGACGGCGGCCGTCGGTCCGCTGGCGACAACCCGCACCGGCAGCTTCGGCGATTCGATCACATCGGTCGGCGACCTCTACCCGCAGGCGACGCTGAAGTGGAACGCCGGGGTGCACAATTTCATGAGCTATGTAACAGGAGACATCCCGGTCGGAGCATACAGTCCGAGCAGCCTTGCCAATCTTGGCATCGGTCACGCGGCCATCGATGCCGGCGGCGGCTACACCTACTTCAACCAGCAGGCGGGCCACGAATTTTCCGCGGTCGCGGGCTTCACCTACAATTTCAAGAATCCGGATACCCAGTACCAGAACGGGGTCGACTTCCATCTGGATTGGGGCGCCTCCCAATTCCTGTCAAAGCAGGTTTTCGTTGGCCTGGTTGGATATGCCTATCAGCAGGTCACCGACGATTTCGGCCAGCACCCTGTCCTGGGAGGCTTCCGGTCCCGCGTGCTTGGCGTTGGTCCGCAGGTCGGCTTCCTGTTTCCCGTAGGCGACATGCAGGGTTATCTGAATCTCAAAGGGTATGGAGAATTTGCAGCAGAGAATCGCCCGGCCGGCTGGAATACCTGGTTGACGTTCTCGATCTCTCCGATGGCGCCGACCAGCACCGTGACGCCGACCCGACGGGTCGTGACAAAATAGCAGCGCTGCTGGCGCCTTCGATTGTGCCGAGATCACGCCACTATAGGCCGCAACCGTGCCGGTGGCGACGCCCGCCGTTCGGACGCCGCCCGGCAATTTTCGCCGACGCCGGTTCGATACGCGGGCGTCGTGATTGTCAGGCCGCAGGGCCCAAGTTGCCAATGCTCGGCCGGTTGATTTCGGCCACGTTAACCCGAAAGTGGAGTCGATGTTACCGGATACGCCGTCGGTCAGTCAGCTCTCTCAAGTGATTTCTCAAGCGGCTGCGCCCGCATTTCTGCTTGGCGCATTGGCGGCCTTTATCGCGGTGTTGATTTCCCGCCTGAACCGGATCATCGACAGATCGATTTACCTGAACCAAATTTCGGATCAGGATCAGGCGAGATGCCGGCTCAAGGCAGACCTGCCGCGTCTTGCTCGGCGCGCCACCATGATCAATCGCGCGATCTTCTGGTCCATCATTGGAAGCATCTCGATCAGCGTTGTCATCGTCGTCGGCTTTGTGAGTGCGTTCCTTCACATCCAGCACGAGCGGGGCGTTGCCATTCTCTTCATTGTTGCCGTTGTGGCTTTCATCGTGTCGTTGGTCGATTTCGCGCGAGAGGTCCGAATTGCCCTGAGCGAGTTCGATCACTACGGCTAGACGCAACGCATTGATACGTGCACGCCTTAACGCGCACGCGCGGCAAATGTCGTGAGCGCTGCCACCATCAGCTCCGGCGCTTCCTGCGCGACGCAATGTCCGACACCGTCGAACGTCCAGCGGCTCGCATGCGGGATCAGCGCCGCGGCGCGGTCGGCCATCTCCTTGTAGATCGGCCATGACTGTTCGGCGGTCGCGATGCAGACCGGGCAGGCGATCTCGGAGAACCACGGGAACGGATTGCCGCGGCCATCGCCGGTGTAGATCTGCTCCATGGCCTGGAAGATTGGCCCTAGCAGGGCCGACTCGATTTCCGGCGTACAAAGCAGCCGCATGCGGCCGTCGTCGAGCCGGGCAAAGCCGTGATGGACATAGGCCCACAGCGACCGTTCGGTCCATGGCGCGAAGGCCGGCGCGGCGCGCAGCCGCTGGAACAGGTCGTCGGCGCTGTCGAACTCGGCCCGGCGGCGCAGCACGCCCTGCACCGAGCCGTTCGCGATGTCGCTGAGGCCTCCGGCGCGCGGCGCGCGCGGATCCATCGCGGTCGGCTCCGTGACATGCAGGCGCGCGAAGCGACCGGGCATCAGTCTGGCTGTGAGCAGCAGGTCGGTTGCGCCGGCACTGTGACCGATGCCGTAGATGTCATGGAGGTCGAGGCGCTCCGCCACCATACGGACGTCTTCGGCAAAATCCTGGAAGTGATAGCGATCGGCGGGCGGCTTGTGGCTCAGGCCGTGGCCGCGGCGGTCGAGCGCGTAGACCGTGTAATCGGCAGCAAGCGTCTCTGCGACCTCGGTCCACACCTCCGCGACAAAGCCTGTGCCGTGCAGCAGCAGCGTCGGCGGCTTGTCCGAGGCCGGCTCGCCCCATTGCGCCACCGCAACGTGTGCACCGGCATCGCCGACCAGAAAGCGCTTCGGGGCGTTCATCGTCGCTCTATCGCGCATCCTGCAGGATCATCGCCGCGGCCTTTTCGGCGATCATCGCCGTCGGCGTGTTAGTATTGCCTGAGGTGATGGTCGGCATCACGGAGGCATCCGCGATGCGCAGGCCGTGCAGGCCGTAGAAGCGCAGCCGCTCGTCGACCACCGCCATCGGGTCGTTGGCCGTTCCCATCTTCGCGGTGCCGACGGGGTGGAAGATCGTGGTGCCGATGTCGCCGGCAGCCTTGGCAAGCGAGGCATCGTCGTCGCCGACCGAGGGGCCGGGCAGGAATTCCTCGGGATGATATTTCTCCAGCGCCTTTTGCTTCATCAGTCTGCGCGTGGTGCGGATTGCGTCGGCCGCGACCTGGCGATCGTCGTCGGTCGAGAGATAATTCGGCGCGATCGACGGCTTGTCGTCGGGAACGGACGATTTGATGCGCACGGTGCCGCGCGAGCTCGGCTGCAGATTGCAGGCGCTCACCGTGATCGCGGGGAAGCGGTGCAGCGGATCGCCGAACTTGTCGAGCGACAGCGGCTGTACGTGGAACTGGATGTTGGCGCGCGAGCGCGTCCCGTCCGAGCGCGTGAAGATGCCGAGCTGCGACGGCGCCATGGTCAGCGGCCCGCGGCGGCGAAATGCGTAGTCGAGGCCCATCAGGCCGCGGCGAACCAGATTGTAATAGGTCTCGTTCAGCGTGCGCACGCCGGAGACCTTGTAGATCGCGCGCTGCTGCAGATGGTCCTGCAGATTATGGCCGATGCCCTGCACGTCGAGCACGATGTCGATGCCGAGCGGCGACAGCCATTCGGACGGACCGATGCCGGAGCGCTGCAGCACCTGCGTGGTTCCGATCGAGCCGGCGCAAAGGATCACTTCACCCCTGGCGCGCGCCTCCACCGTCTCATTGCCCTGGCGGAACAGCACGCCGGCGGCGCGGCCGCTCTCGATCACCAGGCGGTCGACCAGCACGTCGGTCTCGAGCCTGAGATTGCTGCGGTTGAGCACCGGCTTGAGGAAGCCGCGCGCCGACGACCAGCGCCGGCCACGCTTCTGGTTGACGTGGAAGTAGCTGGTGCCCTCGTTGTCGCCGGTGTTGAAATCCGGGATGCGCTTGATGCCCATCTCCTCGGCGGCATCGCCGACCGCATCGAGGATCTGCCACGACAGCCGCGGCGCCTCGATGCGCCAGCCGCCGCCGACACCATGATGCTCGCTTTCGCCGAGGAAGTGATCCTCGAGCCGCTTGAACGCCGGCAGCACGTCGCTGTAGCTCCAGCCGGTGAGGCCGAGCTGCCGCCAGTGGTCGTAATCCGCGGCCTGGCCACGCATCGAGATCATGGCGTTGATGGCGGAGGAGCCGCCTATCACCTTGCCGCGCGGGTAGGCGAGCGCGCGGCCGTTGAGGCCGGGCTCGGCCTCGGTCTTGAACATCCAGTCCGATCGCGGATTGCCGATCGCGAACAGATAGCCGACCGGGATATGAAACCAGATCCAGTTGTCCTTGCCGCCGGCTTCCAGCAGCAGCACGCGCTTCTTCGGATCGGCCGACAGGCGGTTGGCCATGATGCAGCCCGCCGTGCCTGCGCCGACGATAATGTAGTCGAAATCACCCTCGAGCCTTCGCGGCATGTCCTCTTTCCCGGCAAGCGTCTTTTGTTGGGCTCCTTCTATAGCGTTTTCGAGCGAAGTGGAGCCCGGTTCGCGTGAAGAAAACGCGTCAATACAAGAAAATAGAACTCGGTTCTGACAGAGTCAGGACCGAGTTCTATCCAGACGCAGCGGGCCGACACAAGCCCGGCAGTGGATGCCGGGCGTGCGCTGGATGATCAGGGGCGGCTCGGTTCGGCCAGTGTGACCTCATGTCTCGCGCGGGGAACACAGACGATCAGCGTCAGCATGCCGATGCCGAGCACGGCGCCGACGAGGGCGAGCGGTGCGTAGATGCCCCCGGTTGCGGCAGTCATCCAGCCGATCAGGGCAGGGCAGACCGCGCCGCCGAACGAGCCGATCGCTGAGATCAGCGCGATGCCGCCGGCCGCGGCGCTGCCCTCCAGCATTGCGTTCGGAATCGTCCAGAACAGCGACAGGATCGCGAAGATGCCGATCGAGGCGACGGCGAGCAGCGTCACGGTCAGGAGCACGCTGTCTTGCGCGGCTTGCAAGGCGATGAAGCAGGCCGCCGCGACGAGGCCGCAGCAGACCACGTGCCAGCGCCGTTCCCGTGTGCGGTCGGAACTGTAGCCGATCGCCACCATGCCGATCGCGGATGCAACCGAGATCGCGCCGCTCAGCCAGCCGATCTCGGTGGTGGTCGCCACGCCGACGCGTTTCAGCAGCGTCGGCGTCCACAACAGGATGGTGTTGAGCGAGCAGAAGAACGCGAAGTAGATGAAGGAGAGCAGATAGACGCGCGGCTCGCGCAGCGCCGCCGCGAAGCTCCGCGTGGTGCCGGGAACAGCGGCGCGGTCGCGGGCGAGGTCGCTTGCGACCTGCCGCCGCTCGTCGGCGCTCAGCCAGCTCGCGACCTGCGGTCCGTCGGCGAGGTAGAAATAGGCGGCGATGCCGAGCAGCACGGCCGGGCCGCCTTCGAGGATGAACAGCCACTGCCAGCCATGCAGGCCATGGACGTCCTGCATGTGATCCATGATCAGGCCCGACAAGGGACCTGCGATGACGCCGCCGAGCGGCACCGCCATCACGAACAGGCTCGTCATGCGGCCGCGCACGCGATCCGGGAACCACAGCGTCAGATAATACAGGATGCCGGGGAAGAAGCCGCCCTCGGCGGCGCCTAGCAGGAAGCGTAGCAGATAAAGGTGATACTGGTTCTGCACCAGCGCGAGCAGCACGGTGACTGCGCCCCACAGTACCATGATCCGCAGCAGAGTCTTGCGGACGCCGACCTTGACCAGCAGGAGATTGCTCGGCACTTCGAGCGCGACATAGCCGACCGAGAAGATGCCGGCGGCAAGCCCGAACACCGCGTCGTCGATCTGCAGGTCGTGCAGGAACTGCAGCTTGGCAAAGCCGATGTTGAAGCGGTCGATGATCGCAACCGTGTAGCACGCCAGCAGGAACGGGATCAGGCGCCAGGCGATCCGTCCATAGAGCCGCGAATGGGCCGCATCCTGCATCGAAACCTCCGAGTAATTCTTTTGATTGTTGAGTGGGATCGCGCCGCGACGGCGCTACGCTCCCTCGCCCCGTTCTTACGGGGAGAGGGTTGGGGTGAGGGGCTATCTCCACACAACGCGGTGGTAGCTGAGCCCGCGGAGACTCCCCCTCACCCGGAGCGCATCTGACGATGCGTTCCGGCCTCTCCCCGCACGCGGGGAGAGGCGAAGTGGGAGCCCCCGAGTTGCGTCCCGCTACCCCGCCTTCGCGTTCGGCGGAAACTCCAGCATCGCTTCGCCGGCCGCGACCGTCTCGCCGCGCTGGTTCTGTACGGCGACGTCGACCAGCACCCAGCGTGACTTCGCGGTCGTTTGCTTGGCTTTGATGGTGCCGGCCGGGCGGATGGTGTCGCCGGGCTTCACCGGCTTCAGCCAGCGCGTCTCGAGCCTGCGATGGATCGCGCCGGCCGGAAGCGCCCAGTCGGTCAGCATGCGCGAGATCAGGCCGAAATTGTTCATGCCGTGCATGATGATGCCGCCGAAATTGGTCTTGCCGAAATCCCCCTTCATGTAGTTGTCGTCGAGATGCAGCGGGTTGTAGTCGAGCGACGCATCGCAGAACAGGCGGATCGATTCGCGCGAAACCGCGAATGCCGGGCCGTCGATGGTGTCGCCGGCCTTGAGAGATTCGAAATTCGCCGTGGTCATGGTGATCCTCCTTACATCGGACGGATGGTCTGGCCGCGACCCGAGCAGATCACGTCGCCATGCTGGTTGAAGAAGACGTTGTCGTGCACCACGAACAGCCGCTCGCGCTTGATGAACTTGTCGAGCGCGCGAGCCTGCAGGGTGATGGTGTCGCCGGGGCGGGCCGGGATGTTGTAGCTCCACGACTGTCCGGCATTGACGGTGCCCGGTGAGCGCATCCAGTCGTCGGCCGGCGTGCAGGCGAACATCAGCAGGATATGGATCGCGGGCGGCGCGATCAGCCCGCCATAGGGCCCGGCCTTCGCAGCTGCTTCGTCAAGATAGAGCGGATTGGTCTCGCCGACTGCGCGGCAGTACAGCGCGATCGCTTCCTGCGTGAGCTTGTAGGGCAGCGTCTTGCGCGGCTCGCCGGGGACGATGTCGTCCCACACCTTGCGCAGCTTCGCGTCTTTCCAGAAATCGGTTTCGAACGGGGTGGCCGCAGAACTTTCTGCTTGCGCCATCGTGCATCCTCCTGCTAGTTAGTTCACCAGGCGAACAATTCATTCGCTGTATGAATTGACGCTAGCGCGGTCGGGAGCCCCTGACAAGCGCGCAGGGCCGCGTCATGTGCAGGCAGCCATGCGGGCTGCGATGTCGTGAGCGCGATGACGGAACCAGCTGGGCGCCCGCCATGAGCAAAGAGAGTGACGGCTTCGTGCGCGCGATTGCGCGCGGCTTCTCGATCATCGAGGCACTCGGCAAGCCGCCGGGGCGGCACACGCTGGCGGAGGCCGCCGATACTGCCGGCCTCAACCGCGCCACCGCGCGGCGTATCCTTGCGACCCTGGTCGCGCTGAAATATTGCGCCTCCGACGGACGCTATTTCAGCCTGCGGCCGCGCGCGCTCGGGCTCGGCCTGTCCTATCTCAACGCGCTGCCATACTGGGGTCATGCGCAGCGTGCGCTGGAAAACCTGCGCAACGAAATCGGCGAGTCCTGCGCGATGGCGGTGCTCGACGAGGATGAGATCGTCTATGCGCTAAGGCTGCCGGCGCGACGGATTCTTTCCGCCAATCTCGGCGTCGGCAGCCGGCTGCCCGCGCATCTGGTCTCGCTCGGCCGCGTCATGCTCGCGGCGCTGCCGCCCGGCACCCGCGAAGCCTATCTCGCGACCGGGGGCTTCAAGCAGGTCACGCCGCGCACGGTCACCGATCCGGAGCGTCTTGGCGAGTTGCTTGCGCGCGTCGAGAGCGACGGCTATGCCTGGGTCGATGGCGAGCTCGATCCGGCGATCTGCGGCATCGCGGTGCCGTTGCGCGATCCCGCGGGCGCGGTGGTCGCCGCGCTCAGCGTCAACACGATCTCGGGGACGGTGAGCGAAGCCGGCGCGCGCAAGAAGTATCTCTTGCCGCTGCGCCGCACCGCGCAGGAGATTCGCAGCCAGATGCTCACATCAGGGTAGGGAACGGCCGTCATCGACGCCTTTTCACGCGCTCCGGACCTGGATGGCTTTTCACGAACGTGCCGAATGAATAGTCTTTCGCCTTGCTGGCCGGGTGAACTGCCAAGGAAAATCGCGGCCACGTCAACGTCGATTGCTCAACTTGCCGGAGGATTCCCGTGGCCGACCCAGTCCGCGCCCCTTTCTATCACGACGGAATGCGTGAGTTGCAGGACCGCTTCGACGGTCGTCGTGTCGCCGACGGCCTCGAGAAGCATCGCCTGCATTTCGAATTCTGGGAACAGGACCGCAAGCTCATCGAGGAGACGCGATTCTTTTTCATCGCGACCAGCTATCAGGACAACGTCGATTGCTCGATGCGTTCCGGCGATCCCGGCTTCGTGAAGATCACCGGGCCTGATACGCTTGAATTCCCTGAATACGACGGCAACAACATGTACCGCACGCTCGGCAACATTCGCCGCAACCCGAACGTCGGATTGTTGTTTGTACGGCTCGACGGCAAGACGTTTCGCACGCGCATCCGGGGCAAAGCGACGATCCACGACAGCACGGAAGCGCTCGCCTTGCATCATGGTGCGAAGGCCGTCGTGCGCGTCAAATGCGAGATCTTTCCAAATTGCCCGCGCTACGTTCCGGACCTGATGGGCGCCTCAGCAGATGTGCCGGCGAATCTGTACGTGCCTCGGCCCGGGTATGAGCCGCCCGCTCCGGAATGGAAAAGCCGGGATTACCTCAAGGACGTCCTTTCGAAGTACGATCCGCATCGGAAACGTGACGCATAGCGGACAGCTGGGAACCGCATCCGGACCGGGAGCGAACCGCGATCAGGGCAGCGGCGCCATGTAAGGAATGCTGCCGACCAGAGCGAACACCTGCACCGCGTTGCACAGCATGCCGCCCCAATGCAGCTGGCGCAGCCGCCGCACCGCGGTCGGATCGCCGGCGTCTCTCGCGTCCGCCTCGGCATCGAGCCGCCGCAGAAACCACTGCCGCGCCAGCACCGCGAACCCTGCGATCGAGGCGATGCCAAGCGCAACGGCGAACCGGCCGGCCGTGGCAAAGGCGAGCGTGCCGATCACGCCCGAGACAGTGAGCACGAGGAAGTAGGCATTGAACATGCCGCGCAGCAGCCGGGTGACCGGCGGGACGTCGAGCTTCACAAGCAGGAACGCCGGCGCCGCCAGCAGGAAGTATCCCATCGGCACCAGCAGGATGATGGTGGAAAACAGGACCGCTTGATCCGGCGTCATGCAGCCGCTCCGTGTTGGAAGGCGAGAGGATTTCGGTGCGGGAAACCTGGGGTAGTATCCGTGCGGGATATGTCCCGCACTATTAGGCTTTGGTCGGATGCGATGATATCAGGCCCGAGGTCTGCGCAAAGTCCAGCGAGGGACGGCCCGCATCCCGTTTGCGAATGCAGGTCCCAGCCGCGAGCATGCCACATCTGTTTGGGTGGACCGGCTCTTGCATGCTAGAGATGACTTACGTCCAACTTCTGAGGCCAGGATTCTCATGCCCATCGTGAACCGCGTCGCCGATCTGCAACCCGATATCCAGGCCTGGCGCCGCGACATCCATGAAAACCCCGAGCTGCTCTACGATGTGCACCGCACTGCATCATTCGTCGCCGACCGGTTGCGCGAGTTCGGTTGCGACGAGGTCGCGACCGGGCTCGGCAAGACCGGCGTGGTCGGGGTCATCAAGGGCAAGAAGGGGCCGGCCAAGGGCGACGTCAAGGTGATCGGCCTGCGCGCCGACATGGATGCGTTGCCGATCCACGAGCAGACCAATTTGCCCTACGCCTCGAAGACGCCGGGCAAGATGCACGCCTGCGGCCATGACGGCCACACCGCGATGCTGCTGGGGGCGGCGCGCTATCTGGCCGAGACGCGCAATTTCGCCGGCGAGGCGGTCGTGATCTTCCAGCCGGCCGAGGAGGGCGGGGCCGGAGCAGCCGCGATGATCAAGGACGGCCTGATGGATCGCTTCGGCATCGAGCAGGTCTACGGCATGCACAACGGTCCGGGGATTCCGATCGGCTCGTTCGCGATCCGCACCGGCCCGATCATGGCCGCGACCGATGCGATCGACATCAAGATCGAAGGGCTCGGCGGTCACGCCGCGCGTCCGCACAAATGCATCGATTCCGTGCTGGTGGGCGCGCAGCTCGTCACCGCCTTGCAGCAGATCGTCGCGCGCACCGTCGATCCGCTCGACTCCGCCGTGATCTCGATGTGCGAATTCCACGCCGGCAACGCCCGCAACGTGATCCCGCAGACCGCGGAGCTGCGCGGTACCGTGCGCACCCTGACCCGCGAGGTGCGCGACCTCATCGAGAAGCGCGTGCGCGAGGTGGTCGACGGCGTTGCCAAGATGACCGGCGCCAAGATCGATCTCACCTATGAACGCGGCTACCCGGTCACCGTCAACCATGAGGCGCAGACCGAATTCGCGAGCCGAATCGCGCGCGAGGTCGCGGGCGCGTCCAACGTGCACGAGATGCCGCCGCTGATGGGCGCCGAGGATTTTTCCTACATGCTGGAAGCGCGGCCCGGCGCCTTCATCTTCTGCGGCAATGGCGACAGCGCCGGCCTGCATCACCCTGCCTACAATTTCAACGACGAGGCGATCGTCTTCGGCACGTCGTATTTCGTGAAGATCGTCGAGAACGCGCTGGCGGCGTGAGGCTCACGCGTCCCATCTGACCGGCAGCGTTACCGGACCGCGGAACACCCAGCCGCGCACGACCGGCGGCGCCTCCGCGCGGAGGCGCAGATTGCGCAAGCGCGCGAACAGCATCGGCACCACGATCTTGCCAACGGTGAGCCGCGACACCCAGGTGCCGGCGCAGAAATGCGGTCCGGCGCCAAATGCTAGATGCGATTGCTTGGGCCGCGTCACGTCGAAGCGATCGGGCTCGACGAAGCGGCTGCCGTCGCGGTTGGCGGCGCCGACGCAGAGGCCGATTTGAAGGTCTTGCGGCAGCGTGGTGCCGGAGAGCTCGACATCGCGGGTGACGCGGCGCGGATACATGCCGATCGGCGAGATCCAGCGCACCGCTTCCTCGAGCGCGGCCGGCCACAGCTCCGGCTTCGCCAGCACGCCGTCCTTCTGTGCCGGGTTTTCCAGTAGGCCGAGCACAAGCGTCAGGATCGCATCGCGCGGCTCGTTCAGGCCGCCGCCGATGATCACCTTGATGTTGGCGCGAATGCCCTCGATCGGCATCGACGGATCGGCATTGACCATCGAGGACAGGATCGAAGGATTTGGCTGGCTGCGGAGATCGTCGAGCACCGCGTCGATCGCGGCATCGACATCGGCGCTCGCCTGCATCGCCTTGCGCTCGATCTCGACGTCGGCGGCGTAATTGCCGGCGCCGTCGATCAGCGCCTGCGACCACTCGGCGAGGGTCTGCCACGGCATCGCGCGAAAGCCGATCATCGCCATCAGGCTGAGTGAGGCCATCGGCGCGGCCAGGGCGGAGAACAGATCGGCCCCGTCGCTCGCGGCCAGCTCGTCGATCAGCTTTTCTGCGATCGCGGTGAATTTCGGTGCCCAATGCTCCCTGATCGTGGCCGGTCGGAACGAGGGCTCGATCGCCTTGCGGCCGATCGCGTGTTCAGCGCCGTCTTTGCGCATGAAGGTCGGCCCCATCACCTTGTTGACCAGCGAGGCCGGATTGTCGGCTGAGTAGGCCGAGGGATCGCGCTCGATCCGCATGATGTCGTCGAAGCGCGTCACCAGCGTCAGCTTCGCAGGCGCGACGAAGACCGCCGGCGCGATCTCGCGCAGGCGGCGGAAGATCGGATAGGGGTCGTCGAGCAGATCCTGATACGCGATGTCGGTGACGACAGGCACGGCGCTGGTCATTGGTCCTCCCGGGAGCGCTCTTTCGCGAAGGCTAGCTCCGGGTGCGCGATCGCTCAATTCGATGGGATTGATCTGGCCCATCGAAATATTCCATGACCTTGTGCTAGGCTGGGCCGCCAGCAATGCGGGAGGTACAGCGTGGCGGCCAATTCCTCGATTGATCCGATCGACATCGGGACTCTGCGGACCCTCGTGCTGGTCTATGATCTGCAGTCGTTCTCCGCCGCCGCCAAGCGGCTCGACGTCAACCAGTCCACCATCAGCTATGCGGTCGAGCGGCTACGCGGTGCGCTGCATGACCCGCTGTTCGTTCGCAGCGGCAATGGCGTGACGGCGACCGAACGCTGTGCGGCGCTGGTCGCCTGGGCGCGAGAGATGATCGGCGAGATCGACGGGCTTGCATCACCGGCGGAGTTCGATCCGGCGACGGCGCAGGGCAGCGTGACGATCTCCTGCAACTATCACGAACGCCAGACCCTGATCCCGCAGTTCAGCACGCGGCTGCGTGCCGGCGCGCCGCGGGTCCGTCTCGTCCTGCTCGATGCCGCGGGCCACGGCGACGTCCATCTCAAGCAGAACCAGTGCGACATCGTGCTCGGTCCGGTCGGGATCGTCGGCGAGAGCTTCTTTCGGCGCCATATCCTCACCGACCACTATGTCTGCGTGATGGATCCGGCCAATCCGCTGGCGCGCGGCCGGATCGCGCTGTCGGCCTATGCCAGGGCCGAGCATGTCTTCATCACCCACAGCGGTGAGTGGCAGCCGCTCTATCTCGCGGCGCTGAGGGCGAGGGAAATCGAGATCGAGCCGGTGGTCAGCCTTCCGAACCACGACAGTCTGGAGCGCATCATCGTCGGTACGGGTCTCGTTGCGACCATCCCGCATCATCTGGCGCGGGCGATGCGCGGCGGGTGGCATGTCGCTGCGCTGCCGTTCCGCGTGCCGATCTCGATCGACATGTACTGGAGCGCCAGGACGGCCAAATCCGGCTTGCACAAATGGGCACGCGGCCTGCTGGCCGAGGTTGCGAAGGCCTGCGCCGCCTGAGCGAGGAGCCGGGCTGCAGGTCCAAAGCAAAAGGCCCGCACCGGAGTGCGGGCCTTTGTCCGGCGCGTTGCTGCGCCGAAAGCGTGTGGCGTCAGAACAGGTGGTAGAACACGTAGTAGAGAACGCCCGAGATAATCATCGCGGCCGGCAGCGTCAGCACCCAGGCCATCGCGATGTTGCGGATCGTGGCCCATTGCAGGCCGGAGCCGTTGGCGGCCATGGTGCCGGCGATGCCTGACGACAGCACGTGCGTGGTCGAGACCGGCAGGCCGTAGCCGTCGGCCGCCGCGATCGTCGCGGCCGCCGTGATCTCGGCGCAGGCGCCCTGCGCGTAGGTCAGGTGGGTCTTGCCGATCTTCTCGCCGACGGTGACGACGATACGCTTCCAGCCGACCATGGTGCCGAGGCCGAGCGCGATGGCGACGGCGAACTTCACCCAGCTCGGGATGAACTTCGTCGCGGCATCGAGCGAGCCCTTGTACTGGTTCAGCGTGGCGATGTCGGCAGCGGTCAGCTCGGCTTCCTTGTCCTTCATCAGGAAACGGATCGCCTCGGACGCCAGGTACATGTCGTTACGGGTGTTGCCGACCGCGTCAGCCGGGAACTTGGCCAGCGATCCATACTGGGCAACCTGCTGGCCGATGTCGCGCACCAGCACCGCAAGCGACGGAAAGGTGCCTTCGTTGATCTGGTGCTGCGCGACGTAGTTGGTCACGGCCGGGCGCGGATTGCCGATCACGTTGTAACCGGCGGCCTTGCCTTCGATGACCTTGCTGGCCGCGGTCGAGTGCGCCGTGAACAGCTCGATCTGGCTCGAGGGCATTGCGCGGTTCAGCGCATAGGCGGTCGGCACGGTGCCGATCAGGATCAGCATGATCAGGCCCATGCCCTTCTGACCGTCGTTGGAGCCATGGAAGAAGCTGACCAGCGTGCAGGTCAGGATCAGGATGCCGCGGATCCACCACGGCGGCGGCTGGTCGCCGACCGGTTCGCCGAACAGCGCCGGCGTCGCGCGCTGCAGCGCGATCTTGAGGAGGTAGAGCAGGCCGGCGGCGAGCGCGAAGCCGAACAGCGGCGACAGCAGCAGTGCCTTCGCGATGTTGGTCGCCTGCGACCAGTCGACGCCCGAGGTGCCGTCACGGCCGCGCAGCAGCGCGTTGGTGATGCCGACGCCCATGATCGAACCGATCAGGGTGTGCGAACTCGAGGCCGGCAGGCCGAGCCACCAGGTGCCGAGATTCCAGATGATGGCGGCGATCAAGAGCGCGAACACCATGGCAAAGCCGGCGCTGCTGCCGACCTGCAGGATCAGCTCGACCGGAAGCAGCGAGACGATGCCGAACGCAACGGCGCCGCTGGAGAGCAGCACGCCGATCAGGTTGAACATGCCCGACCACACCACGGCGACATGCGCCGGCAGCGAGCGGGTGTAGATCACGGTGGCGACCGCGTTCGCGGTGTCATGGAAGCCGTTGACGAATTCGAAGCCGAGCGCGATCAGCAGCGCGACGAACAGCAGGATATATGGCAGGAACGAGGTGATGCGCGTGCCGGTGGCGTCGACATCGGCATAGATGCTGTAGGCAACGAACAGCAGCGCGGCCGCAACCACGCCCAAATAGATAACCCCGGTGAGAGGATGAAAGCCCTTGTCGAGGTCCGGCCCCTTTTTCAGGGCGGGCTCGATCGAGCCGGGTAACGCCATATCGCTCATGGTAAACTCCTGTCCCAATGCTCCCGATTTTGATCGATGCATATGACAAGCAATTGAAATCCGGCCCCGCGAGATGAGCCGGTTTGCGGTGACGGTGGACATCGAGCCGAATTTTTGTGCAACGCATTGAGCGCGCACGTGGCTTCGCGGCCTCGTGGCAATCGTCAGCAAAAAGGGATCGCGGATCGCGACGGAAAGCTGTGGCCTGCGTTTCGCAGGGCGAGACAATGTGCGGAGGACGTCACACCGGCATCCGGCCGGCCGGAGAATTCGGCGGGCGCCTGCGAGTGGGAGGATCGCGAATGAGGGAGGCGGATTGATGAGAGATGAGGTGGCGCGCCGCACGATCGGGGCTAGCAAACCGCGCAGCGCGCCCGCCTCAGGGTACGTCATGGCGTGAACATGACGCCCGATACCTGCGGAACATGCTACCCTACCACGGATCAATTCAAGGTTGTAGGTATTTGTCCGCGGCTTAGAACAATTTCTCGTTGCGATGTGGTTCCTCAGGTTCCGTCGGTTTTACGGAACTCAAGCTGCATCGACTGATCTGCGCAACTGATGTGCGGCGATTTTCAGGTCGTCGATAAAGCGCTGATATTCCAGCGCCTTGGCTTTTTCATCCGGCAGCCGCAACAGATAGGACGGGTGCACAGTGACGAGCACCTTGGTTCCGTCGTGGTCGATCAGATGGCCGCGGTTCTTGTTGATCGGCGTGATCTTGCCGAGCACGCTCTGCGCCGCGGTGGCGCCGAGCGCCATCACGAGGTCCGGCTTGATGGTGGCGAACTCGCGCTCATACCACTGGCGGCAGGCGCGGATCTCCGGTGTGCTCGGCTTCTGGTGCAGCCGGATCTTGCCGCGCGGCACGAATTTGAAGTGCTTCACTGCGTTGGTGACATAGACCTTGCGACGATCGATGCCGGCTTCCTGCAGCGCGCGATCGAGCATCTGGCCGGCCGGTCCGACGAAGGGGTGGCCTGCGAGATCTTCCTTGTCGCCGGGCTGCTCGCCGACCAGCATCAGCGTTGCGCTCTGCGGTCCCTCGCCGAACACGGTCTGGGTTGCGTCTTTCCACAGCGGGCAGGCGCGGCAATCGGCGGCCTCCTCGCGCAAGGCCGCAATCGTGTCGTGAGCTTGCCTGTCTTGAACCTGCTTGCCTTGAACTTGCTTGCGGGACATCGGCGTATCCTGCCGCTTCTGCGGCTCGGCCGTCTTGCGTGCGATGAAGGGGCCGCTGGTCATGCGCATTGCGTCTTCGATCAGGGGTTTAATGATCGAGTCCTCGGGCAGGTTCCTCCAATAGGCTTGCGGCATCTCCATCACTTTCAGCCGTGCGGGATTGAAGCGGCCGTTGTCGTGACGCCGCCAGGCCTCCTCGAGCCGGTCCTCGGTCGGCACTTCGGATTTGGCGACGCCCGGCGTGATCGAAATCGCGTGCCCGTCCCAATGTGCGCAGACGTCGGGGGTCAGGATTGACCACGGCATGTCGGCGAAGCGGCCGGCGAAGAACGGCGCGGCAAGCTCGACGATGTGATGCTCCGGCTCGAACCAGGCGACGTAATGCGCCGTCCGCTCGCGGCCGATCTCGCGGAAGCGCAGATGCGCATGCATCCTGTCGATATCGACATAGACCGCGCGCGCCATCGCGTGGACCTCGGCGACATCGGGATCATCGGTCGCACCGAGCAGATCGTGACGGCTGCGCAGCCGCCACAGCAGGCGATAGAGCAGGGCAAAGCGTTCGTCACTGCGATGCAGGATCGCGGCCTTTGCGAGCTCGACGAATTTGGCCGACACATTGAACCGCGCCTGTGGCGTATCCGGCAATTCATTCACGCAGGATGCCGACGACAATTCGTCGTCGCTGCGTACCGTCCATGTGATCTCCGCGGGCTTCACATCGTTCAGCGCCAATCGCCGCGCGGCCTTGCGCCAGCCCTCGAAATCGGTGTCGTTGTCGAGCACGATGATGCGCATGCGGTTGCTCCGTTTCCGTCACGCCGCCATTTTCGGGGCCTGCGTGCCTGACTTGCGGAAGAGCAGGGCCCGTTCGGTTCGGCGGCTGCTGAATCCCATTGATTCCACTCATGAATCGATGAGCTCACCAATCCGATTGACTCCGTGGGCCCTGTTAGCTTTATATTAGAACATACCATGAACAATTGAGCCAGTCCCTGGTTCTCTGTTCAGGCAGTGACGACCTCAAATTTTCAAGTTGAAGGAGCGGCGCATTATGAACGGCGCACGCATGGGTACGCTTGCGTCTCTGCGCGGCAGCATCGCGCGCATCGAGGCGCCATCGGATGCGACTATGCCGAACCGCGTCGCGCTCGGCCATGCCGGCGCCGATGCGATGCTGCGCGGCGGGCTTGCGCCGGCAGCTTTGCACGAGGTGTTCGCGGCCGGCCATCAGGGCGGCGCGGCGACCGGCTTCATCGCGGGGCTCGCCGGACGGCTGTCGGCACGCAAGCCGCTGGTCTGGGTGCGGCAGGATTTTTCCGATCGCGAAAACGGCGCGCTGTCGATGCGCGGGCTTGCCGAACTCGGCCTCGATCCGCGCCTCCTGGTCACGGTGCGCGCCGCCGATGTCGACAGCGGTTTGCGTACCGCGGCCGACGCGCTCGCCTGCGATGCGCTCGGCGCGGTCGTGCTCGAGGTCTGGGGCCAGGCGCGCCAGCTCGATCTCGTCGCCAGCCGCAAATTGACCCTGGCCGCGCAAGCCTCCGGCGTCACCGCGCTGGTGCTGCGGATCGCGGCAACTCCGATCCCCTCGACCGCGGAGACGCGCTGGATCGTGCGCGCGGCGCATTCGCCGCCGGGCAATGCCGCGAGCGTGTGGGGCACGCCGCGCTTCGAGGCCGAACTCGTGCGCAATCGTCATGGCCCGGTCGGGCGATGGATCATGGAATGGAAATGTGATGAGTGCCAATTCAGTGAACCGTCGGCGTATCCTCAGCCTGTGGCTGCCACGCCTGCCCATCGACCGCATCAAACGCAAGCTCGCGCAGGACATCGCCTCGCAAGCTGATGCACATGCCGTTGTGCCAACCGACACACGGGCGGTGGTAGGACTCCCTCTCCCGCTTGCGGGGGAGGCCGGATCGCATCGTGAGATGCGATCCGGGT